>NZ_JAYFPU010000056.1:0-2459 GCF_034927525.1 Christensenella sp. | reverse complement strand
AACCCAGGGCAAGCAGGGTTGCCTGGCCTGGGGCGCCGGCCAGGGCGTTTTCCGGGCGCCGGCCCTGACCGGCTCCATCGTGGATCGGATCGGCGCCGGCGACGCCGTGCTCGCCTACGCCGCCCAACTGGCCGCGGCGGGCGCCCCGGCCGAGATCGTCGGCTTCGTCGGCAACGCCGCCGGGGCCCAGGCCGTCGCCACCCTGGGCAACAAGGAACCGGTGGACGGCGTTGCCCTCAAAAAACACATTGTCGCCCTGTTGAAGTGAGGCCCCCATGCGAAACGACATCCTTCCGGGCAGATGTTACTTCGAGACCCTGGCCAACCTGCTTTCCGCCCTCGAAGTCACCGACGACTGCGGCCGGGCCTTCCTGCCGGACGAGGGCTCGGCCCTGGCCGTGCGCCAGGTGATCGCGGCCAGCCGCGGCGGCGGCCTGGTGGCCCTGGTCGGCAACGGCGGCAGCGCCGCCATCGCCGCCCACATGCAAAACGACCTGTCGGCCGCGGTCGGGGCCCGGGCCGTGGTCTTCAACGACCCGCCGCTGCTGACCGCCCTCTCCAACGACCACGGCTACGACAACGCCTTCGAGATGCAGATGCGGCTCTGGGCGCCGCTGGGGGGCATGCTCGTGGCCATCTCCTCGTCGGGGGCCTCGGAAAACATCCTGCGCGCCGCCCGCACCGCCCGCGAGTTCGGACTGACCGTGCTGACCATGACCGGCTTTCTCCCGGACAACCCGCTGCGCGCCCTGGGACACGTCAACCTCTACGTGCCGTCGGCGAATTACGGCTACGTCGAACTGGCCCACTCGGTCCTGTCCCACTACCTGACCGACGCCGCCGTCCTGGCCCTGGGCCGGGGGGTGGGCTCAACCCGCGTGGGCGGCGAAGTGGACGCCCCACGGCGCATGTAGGCGACGTTATGGAACAAGACCGCTATCGCCTCGACTCCCACAAGCTCAACTTCCACCCCGGCCGGGTGGCCCAGTGGCTCGAGGCCGGCGACGATTGGGAAAAGCAGAAGCGGATCGCCCCGATCTACGTCGAGGTCTCGCCCATCGGGGCCTGCAACCACCGTTGCGTCTTCTGCGCCCTGGACTACATGGGCTACGCGCCGCGAAAGCTCGACGCGGACAGGATGGCCGAGCGCCTGGCCGAGATGGGCGCGGCCGGGGTCAAAAGCGCCATGTTCGCCGGCGAGGGCGAACCGCTGTTGCACAAGGGCATCGTGACCATGGCCCGAGCCGCGGACGCGGCCGGCATCGACACCGCCTTCACCACCAACGGCGTGCTGTTGCGCGGGGCCGTGGCCGAAGGCCTGCTGCCGCTCGCCTCCTGGATCAAGATCAGCCTGGGCGCGGGCACGCCCGAGACCTACGCCCGCATCCACCGCACCAATCCGGCGGACTTCGCCGCCGTGGCCCAAAACCTCAAAGCCGCCGTGCGGCGGCGCGAGGAAGGCGGACTCGCCGTCACGCTCGGCGTCCAGATGCTCCTTTTGCCCGAGAACGCCGCGGAGGCCGAAACCCTGGCCAAGATGTGCCGCGACGACCTCGGCGTGGATTACCTGGTGATCAAGCCCTACTCCCAGCACAAGAAGAGCCTGACCCAAACCTACACCGGCATCGATTACGCCGGCTTTTTCGACCTGGGGCACCGCCTCGAGGCGCTGTCGAACGACCGCTTCCGCGTCGTCTTTCGCGCCCGCACCATGCAGAAATACCACCAGGCCAAACCCTATCCCGTCTGCCAGGCCGTCCCGTTCTTCTGGGCCTATGTGGCCTCGGACGGAAGCCTTTGCTCGTGCAGTGCCTGGCTTGGCGACGAGCGCTTCAGCCTGGGCAACCTCATGGAGGCCTCCTTCGCCGAGGTCTGGCAGGGCGAGCGGCGACGGCGCAACCTCGCCCTGGTGGCGGGAGGCCTGGACGTCGCCGACTGCCGCGCGAACTGCCGCATGGACGAGGTGAACATCTACCTGTGGGGGCAAAAAAACCCGCCTGCCCACGTCAATTTCATCTAGGAGGCCGATGCGCGCGCCAACCCCCTTCTCCTGGCTGCCGGACGACCTGGCGAGCCTGGCCCGCAAGGCCCTTGACGCCCCCATGCCCCGGGGTCGGGAACGCCTGGCCTTCACCGCCCCTCCCGCCGACCTCGACAAACGCGAGGTCGGGGGCAGGCGCCATGTGGTGTTCGTGGCCTACTACCCCTATGTCTCCACGGCGAAAAAAAGCCTGGCCCTGCGCGACTGCGGCTACCGCACCACGCTCCTTTGCCTGTGCGCCCGCGAGGACGCCGCGCCGGAGCGCTTCTTCGACCAGGTGCACGAGGCGGCGGATTATCGCGCGCTGCTGGCGCTGCTTCGCGGTGCCGCGCCGGCGGCTGTCAGCGTGCACGTGCCCCATCAGATGCTGGCCGCCATCGCCCTGGAGGCCGCGCCGGACTGTCCCGTCATCCTCGAC
>NZ_JAYFPU010000114.1:0-11586 GCF_034927525.1 Christensenella sp. | reverse complement strand
TGTTATCAACTCCTTTCATGGTTATTTTACTACGAATAGTATACAATGTCAATCAAATAAAGGGAGAATGTCACGGCATATGGGGTTGAAAGCTGAAAATTGTGGGATAAAGAATGCCGTTAGTTTGGGAACAGCGTAAGTTCAATGAGATATTTAATTTTTTGCAAAATAACACACTATCTAGAGCTGCACTTGGTAATGATGGCGAAGTGATGAATGTTCACTATGGAGATATTCTTGTTAAGTATGGAGAAGTTATAAATGTAAAAAATGATGAATTGACTTATCTCATAGAGAACTCAATTGCGAAGAAATATCAGAGCTCATTTTTGGGGAACGGAGATATTATTATTGCAGATGCTGCCGAGGATAAAACTGTAGGGAAATGCAGCGAAATAACAGGTTTGTCGGGTGAAACAGTATTGTCAGGATTGCATACAATTCCGTGTAGACCAACATTGGAATTTGCTGAAGGTTATCTTGGATACTATATGAATTCAAGTGCCTATCATGATCAGTTGTTGCCCTTAATCCAAGGAACAAAAATCTCGTCAATATCCAAATCCGCAATTCAAGACACAGAGATTATTTATCCTAAATCCGAAGATGAGCAGTTAAGGATAGGCATTTATTTCACCAACCTCGACAACCTCATCACCCTTCATCAGCGCAAACTCGACCACCTCCAGCTCCAGAAAAAAGCCCTGCTTCAGCAGATGTTTGTATAACAACAAACCCAGGACAGAGCAAGAATAAAAATACGTGAACAGAGGATCCCCTGCGGACAGGAATTATATTTTTTTCTACAAATTAAGAAAGTTAACCCGCCAACAACCTGATCAAAACCGAAGGTTTTGCGCCTTGACGAATGAGGGCAACCCCTTCATTCGTCAGCGCTTGGGGTCCGGCGTGAATCTTTTTTATTCTTGGTCTGGCCGCAATTTGTATAACCCCCGAAAGGAAAAATCATGTCAGATCATAACACTACCATCCAATCCATTTCTGCCCAACTCTGGGCCATGGCTAACGAACTTCGCGGCAACATGGACGCCGGGGAATTCAAGAATTATATCCTGGCCTTCATGTTCTACCGCTACCTCTCCGAACATCAGGAGCATTACCTCGAAACCAACAAGGTAATTGACATTGCCGAGGGGCAGAGTGTCAACGACGCCTACTGGGCCGAGGCCATCGGAGAAGCCCCGGTGAGCTACAGCGCCGACACCACCAGTGACGATCTCATGGATTACCGGGAGGATATTTCCAAAAGCTTGGGCTATGCCATCGACCCCGGGGACACCTGGGCGTCGCTCCTCCACCGCATCAAGGATAAGAACATGCTCCCCAGCGACTACCAGACCCTCTTCGATCACTTCAATGCCAATGCGGCGCTGAACAGCGAAGCCGAACAGGATTTTAGCGGGGTGTTCAATGATATTAATCTCGGGGACTCCCGGCTGGGGGCCTCCACCACCGCCCGGGCAAAGTCCCTCAACGCCATCGTCAAGATGGTGGATGAAATCAACTATATCGGTGAGGACGGGGAGGATATTCTCGGGGAAATCTACGAATACCTCATCGGCCAGTTCGCCGCCAGCGCGGGTAAGAAGGGTGGCGAGTTCTACACCCCCCATCAGGTCAGCAAGATTTTAGCCCGGATTGTCACCCAGGGTGCCGATGCCAACCAGACCGGATTCAGCGTCTATGACCCCACCATGGGCTCCGGCTCCCTGTTGCTCACCGTGGGCAGCGAGCTCACCGGCGGCCATCGCCCCGGCGCCGTCAAATACTACGGCCAGGAGCTCAACACCACCACCTACAACCTCGCCCGCATGAACCTGATGATGCACGGCGTGTCCTTCAACAACATGACCCTGAACAATGCGGATACCCTGGAGCGGGACTGGCCCGACGGCCCCGATGCCAAGGGCGTTGACCGTCCCCGGAGCTTTGACGCCGTGGTGGCCAATCCCCCCTACTCCGCCAAGTGGGATAATGCCGAAACCAAGCTGAAGGACCCTCGGTTTAAGGACTTCGGGAAGCTGGCCCCCGCGTCCAAGGCCGACTTCGCCTTCGTCCTCCACAGCTTCTATCACCTGGGCCAGGGCGGCACCATGGCCATCGTCCTCCCCCACGGCGTCCTCTTCCGAGGGGCCGCCGAAGCCAAAATCCGCAAGGCCCTGATCGTGGATAAAAACGCCCTGGACACCGTTATCGGCCTGCCCGCCAACCTGTTCTACGGCACCAGCATCCCCACCACCATCCTCGTCCTCAAGCGCAACCGCACCACCAAAGACATCCTCTTTATCGATGCCAGCAAAGAGTTCGAAAAGGTCAAGAACCAGAACCGCCTCACCGATGCCCACATCGACAAAATCATCGACACCTACACCGCCCGCCAGGACGTGGACAAATACGCCCACCTCGCCACCCGTGAGGAGATTGAAGAGAACGACTATAACCTCAACATCCCCCGCTACGTCGACACCTTCGAAGAGGAACCCCCCATCGACCTGGACGAAGTCAATCGGCTTTTGAAGCAGGATGATGAGGAGATTGCGAAGCTGGAGGAAGAGATTAATGCGCAGCTGAGACTGCTTGGGGTGGAGGTGTAAAAAATTATGAGGAGAGAAGATATGGAAAATCACATTATTGACTTTTTTAAATCCGAGTTTCCAAAAGACGCTCTGGATATCAAAGACTGCATTGAACTACTCAGCCAATGCTTAACGGGCACTCTATCGAGTATTAAGTCCGATGTTAATACTTCAATGGAAAACCACAATTATGAAAAATTGGAAAATTTAACTCAATTGTTAAAAACTATTGATCCCATCCAAATCATCTTAAATGATTATGCTGACAAACTTCAGCTCGAGGAAGAAACAGAAAATGAATTACTCGAGGATGATCAGAATAGAATTGAAAAAAGCGACAGCATAGACTATGATGCTTATCGTATTGATTCGCAAATCCCCTATCCACTATATGGTAATTTTACCCATAAGAGACCATCTGCATTCCAATTATTTGAAAAGCAATATCCAGCGAATAACTGGGCTGAGATCTTCGTAAAGACCTGTGAAATCCTATCTCAAAGGGATTATAAGAAATTCAATTCCTTTGTAAAAGATAAGACGATGCAAGGCAAGAAAGTGCAGTATTTCTCTAAAGATCCTAAAGAAATCCGAGCCGCAAAAGCAATTCCCGGAACGGATGTGTACATCATGACGAATATGAGTGCAAATCAAATTAGAGATACAATTATTAAAATGCTTCAAAAGTATAACATTGATATTCAAGATTATGTATTATATCTTCGGGCCGACTATACATTGTTACATGAATAGGGGCAATGTTTGAACCGACCGTTCTATCACTAGTCTTATACGCAAAAGCTACCCAAAACTTTTCATGGTATTGGGTAGCTTTTGATTAAAACTCTCTATTAGTAATTTGATTCTTCGATTTGTCATATATACAGTATATTCTACCTAGCTTTAAATACGATTTTTTCAATCCTATACCGGTATGAATTCACCTGTATGGTGTCCCCCACTTTTTTCCCGACGACTGCCTTGTGCGTCTCGGGAGGATCAATGGTCCGTACGATAATATCAAAGGTTTCAGCACTGGCCACGTCCATGAGGACTACGTTATCACCTGCCTGTGCACCTCGTTTTTTTCTTGCTCTATATGATTCCGTCGTTTTTTGATCCCTGGTTTTTTCTGGTTTTTGATTCTTTTTTGATTGGGTTGATTTCTTTTTCGTTTTTTCTGTTTTAGTGGTATTTCCAAGATAACTAGAACAATACGCTTTTCCAAAACAGGGTTCTCCCGTTTTACCTGATTTTTCACAAGTTCCATCTGCGCCTAAATAGCAGCATCCATATTTTCGATGAACCGTTTCTACATGCCAAGGTGTTCCTTGTAGCCCCTTTGTATACCCCACTGGTCTACCTCCATCAGTAAATGATTTATGTGACTGTTCTTGATTGAGTAATACTGCCTGTATTTTCACAAATATGGTGTTTTCAAGTAACCTTAATTCAGACTATCGCGACTTGAATATTCTATTATCTCGTTGTATAATATGGGTAGAAAGAGTGGCCCGCCTTCGGCGGTCTGCCTCTGTGTCTTTTAAATCAGCTACCCACTGACCGTCAAATCAACAGGGTAGCTTTTTTCACGTTCTTTTTTAGTCGTTTCGACTTGAAAGAAGCAATACCACGAAGCCACCAAAGGTCAGCATAAGCATTAATCCTTCGTACACTGTCATAGCATCACCCCCAATCTGTTACCGATTGGGGCAGAAGCCCGCCACCCAGCGAACCACTCTTATTCGTATTATATCAGTATCGCTGTCAAAAGAAAAGGTCTTAAATATAGGATTCGGCATTCTTGAATGTTCACTTTCAAAGTAGCGATTCCCACTACCATTTAGATTCTACGCCTTAGACTTCTCCATCACCCGACAAATCGCAGTGTCCACCATCTTCTCGATCTCACTGATCTCAACATTCCCCCCATCCGATTCCATGAGTATCTCCAAAAGGCTGACGTCCGCCAGGCATAATCGCCTTAATGCAAACCAGAGCCGATCCGCTTCACGCCGCTTTTCATCATCATTCATGCTCCCTCTCCTGTGCCGCTTTTCTTGCGCGTTTTAGGGTCGATTTCGAAATCCCAGTCATGGCCTCCACCTGCTTATAGCTATTGGTGGCAAGGAGTGACAGGGCATGATCCATCTGCTTCCTTGAGAATTTCTTCGGTCGCCCCTCCCTGAAATCATCTCTGAGTCTGGCCTTCGCCTTTCCCTCCTGGGTCCGCTCCACAATCATATCCCGTTCAAATTCCGCAAAGCTGAAAAAGATATTGCGAATCAACTTCGATGCCGGAGTGTTATCCATCATGCCAATATTCAGGATATGAATGGCGATTCCCTGCGCCAGCAGTCGGTTGATGAGCTGGCTTCCCTGGATCATGGACCGGGCGATCCGATCCAGCTTGGTGACGATAATGACGTCCCCAGGTTTTACCACCGCCATGAGCTGATCCAGTTCAGGGCGGTGGGACAGTGTCCCGGTAAAGGCATCCTTAAAGATTTTTTCTGCACCAGCCGCCCTGAGTTGTTCTTCCTGGGCTTCTAAGCTGTTTCCGTTTGCTGCCTGTCCGGCGGTGGAGACTCTGGCATATCCATATTTCATGTGATTACCTCATTTTCTGTGTTTTTTCTGTCTTTCTTTTGGCCCTAAGTAATGGATACCCCGCCACGGGCTTCCTGGCGTTTATCTGTGGCGGGGACCAATACTTTTAAGTTTTGGGCTTGTCTGCGTCTTGAAAGTACATTTTCAAAACATCATCCTTCCTTTAATCAATGAGCACCATGGGTTCCATACAATCCCCACAAATGACATTCACGTCCTTGGTGGCTCGGATGATGGTCCCGCAGATGGGGCATTGGTATCGCCGGGTGCTGCTCTTCCGCTTTTGTGGGGTGTCCTCGTCGGATATCTTGGAATCCTCATCCCGTCCGGTGGTGGCTGCCGTCCCCACCTTCGGTCGATAAAGCCCAAAATCGAAGTGGGTGTCAGCTAGTAAATCCAGGGATTCGGTGGTCAAGGTGGTTCTGCAATAGCCGTAGGTCGAATCCTTTCTAACGTGCAGGCCATGTCCTTCTGCCGTTTCTTTGAATTTCCCATTATGATAGGTCCCTGAGCGGCTGGTATCCTGGATATCGAGCATCAGGTTTAGCAGGTGGCACATCTCATGGAGCATGGTCCCGCAGGTTTCTTCAATGGGGCGCATGAGGTAGTCGGCGCACACGTTGATTTCATAATAACCATTGTCCTCGGTGTCCTTCCAGGCTTGCCAGCTGGTACACCAGCCATAGGCCCGGTTATGGCTGTCTGGTGCTACGGTAATGACGGGACTTAGAAGCTTGTCCTCAAAGTAATGGGCGTTGAATAAATCGAAGATGCGGTGCAGGGTGTCGATGGTGGGCGTGAGCGTTTTGCGTTCCATGGGTTCTCCTTTGACTTGGTGAGATTTTGACGCCTGTAAGGCGTTTGGAAAACCTTACTGGGCATAACCATGCCTTGACCCTCCAGGGCCGTTGTCAAGGGCGTTTAGTCGCGAAACGATGCGCAGCACCCTTTACTGCGGACCTGGAGGGTCTAAACTGTAAATGGCCCAGTCATTTACTCGATTCCAAAGAAGATTCGGATGATGGACCGCAGGTGGATCAGCGGGATCTTCTATCCTGGACCCGAAAAATAGCCCGGGCTGCTTTTAGCGAACGCTTGGAAGTGCTCGTGTTCCAAGGGTTTGCAATCCGCTGCCAAGGAGTACTGCAGCGCATGGATGCCGGAAGGCAGTAATGCGCGGCAGTTGTCCGCAGGCGTTCGTGGCCCGGATAAAACGGCTGGAAGCGCTTTTCTTCCAGCGGTTGTTTTTCTCTGGCTAAGGGAAGGTTCCAGAGCGTTTCTCAGTGAAGGTGTCTTCCCGCCTTACCTCGCCCGGGCGGTATTGCCCTCTCCGCCATCTCGATAATAGGGTGCTTTCTTGACCCTGAAATAGCCGTAGGTGGTCAGCAGGATGATGTCCTCTCCTAAGTGGCCGAATTGTTCTGGCTTGATGATACGCCGCTCTGCTGTTGACCAGGACATCCCAAAGGAATCGGCTCCGCCGGACATCAGTCCCCGGCTGCTTTGGGATTGCCCAGGCATCAATCGGTCATAGGTCCCGACGGCCAGGGAGAAGTATTCCTGGGTGGATTGCTCGGTAACGCCGAGGATGGCGGTATAGCGCAGATTATCCATGATTGTTTTACGCTGATCACTCCCGTAGAGATAGTCCAGCTGAGAAATGCTCTGAAGCAGCAGGGTGATGGTAATCCGCCGACTTCTAAGGGTTGCCAGGGCACTTGCGATACCATGGACCACACCCAGTCGGGGGAATTCATCCAGCAGCATGAGGATGGGATAACCCTGGGGCTCCCGGGACTCGAAGGCGGTGAGGAATTGACTGGTGATCAGATTTAACATGGGCGCCCATATTTCGAGATTGGATTCGGGTACCTGGATAAAAACATCCCCACCGGATTCCAAGGCATCGGGGGTGATGATGCGCTCCCTGGAAAAGGCATCGATGACGTCATCATCCGTCGCAAAGATTTTGATGTCGGTCATCAACTGCATGATGATGCCATCCACGGTTTGGCTGCCCCCATCCATGGCTTTTTTGAATTCATTGATGTAGATGATGGCCTTGTCGTTATCGCTCTTGAAAACGGCATTAACGATCTCCTGTTGAGGGGTGGATTGGATGGTGTGCATGGTTTCGATGAAGGTGTAATTCAGATCGTAGAAAAACAGCAGCTCCCCCAACAATAGGTTTCGGGCCGAGGTGACCCAGAAGGGATCGGCCTTATCGTTGGGGCGTTTTATCAGGGAATAGACGATCCGCTTAATGCGTTGGGTCTTATGGGATGGGTCGGCATCCACGAAGTAATAGGGATCATAGCCAAGGGCATTGGGATCGGATGGATTGAAGATCTGCAGATTGGTCCGATCGACTTTGGACAATTCTGATAATTCGCCTTTGATGTCGATGGCGAAGACCGGCCCCTGCCACGCTCGGATGGATGGGATGGCCAGGCAGCTGGTTTTCCCCAGGCCCGATCCACCAAAGACGCCGATGTGGCCTTCCTTTTCCGTTGGTTTACACACATAGCCGTCTTTTTCCTGGCGGCCAAATACGAAGCCGCTCTTTCGATTCGTCTGTAACTCTGCTGGAATGGGCGGATTCATCATCCGCTTGGTGTCGCTTTTGGTGGGCAGGCGTGTGTCTCCTTTGAGATAATCGAAGATTTCGAAGAGCATGAGGGACTCATCCCCTTTGATTTTCCTGATCAGATTTTGGAGGGTGAGATACAGGCTGGTTCCCCAGAAGGCCAGCGTTGCGATGTCATACCGCAGATCACCACACCGGGCCACTAAGGGACTTCCGCCAAACTGGTAAAGGATAAACCAGATGATGGTAAAGCCCAGGAGTGCCATGGCGATGGCCCAGGGGAGTCCAATGAATTTAAAAATGGAGAACGCCGTTTCCCGAAGCGATGTTCTAGCGCTGGTGGTTTTCCCGAGGGAGTACGTGGGAACCACTTTCCAGCTGGGTTTCTTTTCCTTGCATGATGTCCTTTGCCGGCGCTTCTCTTTCTTCTCGAAGGTGATGGTCGTTTCCGGCGGGGGTGTCTGCTCTGGGGTGTTCTTCTGCCCGTTCCTGATTTCGTCTAAATTCATGGATGAGTGCCTCCTTGCTAAAGTCTTGTTTGAATGTTTTGGTGAGATTGCTATTTCTTACCTTCCGTCCTTCGCTATCCATAAAGGTGATGTGCTTTCGATTATCCGTCCAGGTTGTGCGGTAGCCCTGCTCTTCTAGTTTCTCAATGAATTCCTCCCGGCTCGTTGCCCTTTCTTTGGCCTCGCTAACGGCTAAGGCGGTGTCCAGGACATAGCTTTTATAGTGGCCTTCGGTCCCGCGGAGGATGGCCATGTATTTTTCGGGTTTGTTCGTGGTGATCTGCTGGCCTTTGACAGGGACCGACAGTCCTCGCTCCTGACACATTTCGATATTGCGATGCTTCATTTCTTTTAAATCGACCGGAGAAAAGTGGAGCTTTTTCCCGGTTTCCATGGACACCGAGTTGATGATGATATGGCTGTGGATGTGGTCCCGATCGACGTGGGTACCGATGACCATTTCGTAGTCCGGCCAACGCCCGACGGCTAAGTCCTTTGCCACCTGATTGGCTTGCTCGGGGGTTATGGCTTCATCAGGTGGGAAGGACTGGATGAAGTGATAGTACGTCACACCCGTTTCTTTCCCATACATCTGCTTCGTGACCGTCATTTCCTGGGCGGCACTTTCGATCTGACAGTGATGGGTTGAGAGATACTTCCCTTCTGTCTTTTCGGTCCGGCTGACATAATCGATTATTTTTTTGAGGCCGCTGTGCGACCGCACTGCTTTAATAATTGCCATATTTCTAAAAGTCCCTACTGTATGATTTGTAATTCTTTATCATTCACCAGATAGCCTTCATTGGCATGATGGGCCAGCTGATTGATATTGCCGCCAATTTTTTTGAGTTGCCATGCAACCTCGGTAAATCCTTCCATCACGACGATCTTCTTTTGAAGTGCACATTTCAATAAATAGTCTTGCTGACTCATATGGGCTGCGGCCACCTTCTGTAATAGCCGGTCATACTCGTCGTGGCTTAGCCGCAGCGTGAGCTTGACCGGGCGGGTTCTTCCTGCCATCATCGACTCCTTCTCTGAATTCTTTTGGGGGTCAAGGGGGAATCCCCCCTTGCAAGATGCATCGGCGCCCACGGAAGTGGACGGCCAGATGCTAATCTTGCCCGACCAGTAAAGCACCATGATTAGGGTAAGTAACTAAACCGAATTACTGGTCGGACCGCCAGAAAGCCTTCAGTAGCACCTGGCACAGACTGTGCTTATCGTCAGGATAATCGGCGTCATTTTGGAGCTTTTGGAGCTCCATCAAAACCTTATACGTATATTGGCAATCTTTATAACAGTCCCAATCATCGATGAACATCTGATAGATTTCAGCAAAATCCAGATTGTTAATATCTTTAGAAAGCCTGTTCCGTAATTGATCCAATTTTTTGAGTTCTTTTGTTAGTGGATTCTCCGGATGAAGATCACAGTTTTTATGGCTAATCTTTCCCGTTAATTCTTCTGAAGTATATTTTAGCGATCTTAACAAATAAGTCGGATCATAGGTTCCCGCAAAATACTTATTGTTATCAAAATCCGGTGCTTTGCCCACAGCCATTTCGGCTGCATATTTGACAAGATAAACTACATTATTTTGACGATTTTGCACAGAATCAGCTAGTGAGCTAAAAATCCTCATTAGCACATCGTTAATGTTCATAGTGTCCTCGTAAACCTCAAAGATATAAAATTTGATTGTCTTATCCAAAGGGAGATATTGATTTTTGATTTCCTGCTCAAAAACCATCGCTTTACTTCCCTCACCACTAATTTCCTTTTTCGGCATAACGTTTGTTGATTTTTTAAATTTCATTTTGGACCTCCTCATATAAAAATAATTTTTCATCAATTCGAAGTAATCTATTGCCCTCAATTTCATATCTCAACAAAGATCTTTTGAGAGCAAGGGACAATGCCCCTGTGAAATACATTGTTCAGAATCAGTAAACGGGCAGATAACAATAAACAAAGTATTAAACACGGCCATGCTCGATATCCCATTTTGCAAGGTCCCCCATATCTTTAATCCCTCTTTACCGCATCTTACGGATAATCCCCTCGACGTAAGCAAAATTCGTTTTTCCCTGTTTACAGGCTTCCCGGAATGCTTCTTCTACCAAATCTTCGTCCATGCTGTTAATCCAGCGTACACACTGCTCCAGATTAGGCTCCGGTACCCTTGACTCATCAAGATAGCGTTTGAAAAATGATTTTGCGTTTTCGCGCGCACGCGCATCATCATCCCCATCATCAAAATTAGCATTAGTATTATTATTAATATTAACAATGAAGGAATTTGATTTCGCCCACACTTTGCATTCCGTTTGTCCCCCATACTGACCTACATTTTGTCCCCCAATATGTGGATCAATACTCACTGCTTCAACTTCTAAATCAAAAGGGATCAAGGAATAGGTTCCGCTCTGATTCCCCCTACCCTTTCGGTACTCTATCAGCCCAGCCTGTTTAAGCTGATTTCTCATCCGATCTAGCTGTGTTTCGGATATGCCTCCAGACAACTGCCTTAACGTTGCTCCTGGTACTTTAAACTCTACTCTCCAATACCATTCGCTATTAACATTTACCGTCATTTTATTGTTCATGTACAATAGTGCATGATAAAGTGCAATTGCGTCAGGATTGAGATTGTGTAGTAGTAACCAACTTCCGAAGGCTAATCCCATTATCGTAAAATTCATTAATGTCACCTCTTTAAATAAAAAAAGTAGACAAGGATATCCTCATCTACTCGGAAGCATGGTTATATTCAATTAATTAATTATTCCCGAGAAATTCCCGAAAACAATAGCTTTTAAACACCTTTTTAGATGCCACTTAAATGCCCTTAAGCCGCATAAACACTCACTATTAATAACAAAGCGCACTCCCGAAAGGTCGGGGGCTCGAATCCCTCTTGGCACGCCATAAACTTCGTATTTAACAGCCTTCAAGGCTGTTTTTTTATATCCACCCGCCAAAAGGTCAGCCCACGCCCGGACAAATTTCCATCCTCCCCAAAACCCCTTCCCCTTTTACAGAAGATAAGGTCTTTTCTACATTCACCCACCTCAAAAAATTCGGTATGATCAGGATAACAAAAAACTATTTTGGAGGGTTCTTATGTGTGATTCTTATGTCGTTATGCCAAATGTATCGTCTACCCATGCTACCATGCTGGGGAAGAACAGCGATCGTCCAGCCTTTGATTGCCAGCCCCTAGCCTACCATGGAAGGAAAGCTGCTGGAAAGGGGGAACAAATTGAGCTGGCTTATGTCA
>NZ_JAYFPU010000164.1:0-6349 GCF_034927525.1 Christensenella sp. | reverse complement strand
GATGAACCGACCAAGGGTGTGGATATTGCGGGCAAGGTGGAGATATACAATATCATCAATGAGCTGATCCGAAAGGGCGCGGGGATTATACTGGTATCCTCTGATTTTTCTGAGTTGTCGGGCATGTGCGACCGCGTGATGGTGATCCGCAACGGCAAACTTGTCGGGGAGCTTGGACAAAAGGAACTGTCGCACCAGCGGCTGTTCGATCTGTGTAAGGAATAGGGTTCCTTTGCGAGGCACCGCAAAAGGGCTGTTTTTCAGGGAAAAAGAGGCGTGCCGGACGCAAATAATGGTTGACTTAAGCGCGTACAAACGATATGATAATAAATGTACATTTTTTGTAAAATTGAAAGGCGGTATATGAGTTTATGGGTACAGATGTTTTAGGCGGCCTCACGGGCGGAAATGCGATGACGCTGCTTTTTCCGATCCTGCTGATCGTCATTTTTGTAGTGTTGATCATCGTTCCGAACAAGCGGAAAGAAAAGAAATTTAAAGATATGCTTTCGACGTTGCGTGTTGGAGACAACATCAAAACGATCGGCGGCTTTTATGGTAAGATCGTCTCTATTAAGGAAGACCTGATCACCTTTGAATGCGGCCCTGATAAGGCGAAGCTGGTTATCTCCAAAGGCGCGATTGCTTCTGTTGAGAGCTTTGAAGAGGGGAAAACCACTGAAAAGGTAGAGGAAACGAAGAAGGAAGAAGCGGCGAAAACAGAAGAACCGAAAAAAGACGAGCCGAAAAAAGAGGGAACAAAAAAGAAAAAGTAAGGGTTTCGTAACACTTGAAATTGTTTCGTAATCGTGATACACTTATTGACGGAAAGTTTCCTTGAGGAGGTTTGTCATATGAAACATATTAAAACGATAACCAAGAGCAACTTAAAAGATACGCTGAAAACAGGCGGCTGCGGCGAGTGCCAGACGTCCTGCCAGTCGGCTTGCAAGACCTCTTGCACGCTTGCGAACCAGAAGTGCGAGAAAAAGGCATAAGAGATCAACTGTAAATTGGGTGACGGCAGTGTGGGGACACAATGCCGTCATTTTTCTATGTGTGGGGAAGACGAGATTGAACCAAAGCCGCATCCGCCATACTTCCTACGGAGGTAATTTACCGCAGCCTTAGATGGCTATTTGCATTCCGAGTCTGCGCGCTGCGCTTGCAAAGACGTCGGAAGCAAACACCGCATCACGTCTGAGGATCGGTGGTATCGTGCTCTTTGCCGCACGCGGGTTAGACGATGGTAGGAACACTTGCTGGCTATGTTCGTCGAAGTAAAACAACTTTAAACAAAGGGAGTGCAACTAAGTATGGTTCATTTAATAGAATTTTGCGGGCATTATGCGGCGCTTGACGTAGAGTCGGGCTCGGTGCACGCGATCGACAAGGACGCGATGAGCGTGCTGACATTTAAAAACGCGGGCAAGACGGACGAGCAGATCATAAACGATCTGGGCGAGGAAGCGCGTGAGATATTGGAAGAAATCAGAGAGCTTACAGAGCAGGGATTGTTGTATTCTGCATGTGAGATCGATGGAGAGGACGTGCAGTTCAATACGCCGGTCATCAAGGCGCTGTGCCTGCTTGTGGCGCAGGATTGTAATTTGCGTTGTTCGTACTGCTTTGCAGAGACCGGAGAATATCACGGTACGCGTGCGCTGATGAGTTTAGAAACCGCAAAGGCGGCGATCGATTTTCTGATCGCGCATTCGGGAAACCGAAAGAATCTTGAGATCGACTTTTTCGGCGGTGAACCGCTGATGAATTTTGAGGTCGTGAAGGGCGCGGTGGAATATGGACGCGAGCAGGAAAAGCTGCACGGCAAAAACATCCGCTTCACGCTGACGACGAATGCGTACCATGTGACGGACGAGATGGCGGACTTCATCAATAAAGAGATGAAAAACGTGGTCATCAGCATGGACGGACGCAAGGAAGTGCATGACAAGATGCGCAAAAATGTCGCGGGCGAAGGCAGCTATGACAAGGTGTTGCAAAATGCGCATAAGATCATTGACGGTCGGGCGGGGCAGGAGTATTATGTGCGTGGCACATACACGGCGGAAAACCTCGATTTTGCGAGTGACGTGTGCGCGATCGCAGACGCGGGATTCGATCAGGTTTCGGTGGAGCCTGTTGTGACGGGCGAAAGCTACGCGATCCGCGAGGAGGATTTGCCGCAGATAAAGCACGAATATGAGATGCTGGCGCGCGAATATATCAAGCGCGAAAAGGCGGGGAAGGGATTTAACTTCTTTCATTTTATGATCGATCTCAATGCGGGGCCGTGCCTTAATAAGCGCTTACGTGGCTGTGGGGCAGGCAGTGAATATCTTGCTGTCTCGGCAGACGGGCAGCTTTACCCGTGCCACCAGTTTGCAGGCATGGAGGATTTTTATATGGGCAGCGTATTTAAAGAGGACGTTGATCAGGTGGTCAAGCAGGGATTCCTGGATACGCATGTTTTTACAAAGCAGGGATGCAGCGAATGCTGGGCCAAGTATTATTGCTCGGGTGGCTGCGCGGCGAACGCGTACCACGCGACAGGCAGTATCCGCAAGCCGTATAAGATCGGCTGCGAAACAGAGAAAAAGCGCATCGAGACGGCGATCGCTATCAAGACATTTGATGAGGAACTGATATGACAAACGGGAAACCATATAATATAGTAAGACAAAAAGAGCCGGTACAATACGTACAGGCTCTTTTTATGTAAAAGGATATTCTAGATACCTGCCATGATTAGCCGGCCCTCGTCCTCTGTTTTGATCCAGCGGTTCAGTTTTTTCATTTCATAGATCATGAAGAAGGCTACGATGACCGCGGAGCCGATATCTGCGATGGGGAAGGCAAACAGCACACCGTCGAGGCCAAAGAAAAGCGGCATGATCAGCATGGTGGGGATGAGCAGCAACAGCTGCCGCAGCATAGAGAGCACGGTTGCCTTTAAAGGCTGTCCGGTCGCCTGGAAATAGCTTGTGGAAACGATTTGGAAGCCGGAGCAGAAGATGCCGAGCAGGGCGATGTGCATGGCCTTTACCGCGAACGCCGTAAAGTTTGCGTTTTCGCTGCCAAACAGGCTTAGAATCTGTTCGGGGAACAGCTGGCACAACAACCATGAGACTGACACGACGGCGGTGGAGATCCATGCCGCCATAATGTATGTTTGTTTGATGCGTTTGGGCTGTTTTGCACCGCGGTTAAAGCCCAGAATGGGCTGTGCGCCGATGCCGATGCCAATACAGGCGGAGGCGAGGATCATGGCGACCTTCATTACGATACCCATAGCGGACAGCGCCGCGTCGCCGCCCACGGGACTCTGGTTGCCATAATAGACGAGTGTGTTGTTCATCACGACCTGCATGACGCAGGCGACCACCTGTGTTACAAAGGACGAGATGCCGAGCGTGAACGTCATCTTGCACACGCGTCCGGAAAGCCGCATATATTTTTTGTGAAACTGCATGCTTTTGCCTCTCCGCGCAAAATAAACAAGAAGCACGATCGTGGAAATGAGCTGTGAGGTGATGGTCGCGATGGCCGCACCCGTAACGCCCCAGTGGAACACAAAAATATATATCGGGTCAAGTATTGTATTGAGCACTGCGCCGATCAGAATGCTGTACATGGAAAGGCGCGGGCTGCCGTCTGTGCGCGCCATGTTGGAAAGCGCAATGCTGATGATGGAAAACGGCGTACCCAGCAGGATCACGAATGCGTAGTCGTGCGCGTAGGGCAGGGTGGCGTCTGTCGCGCCGAGCATACGAAGCAGCGGGTCTAAGGACAGGAGTCCTACTGTCATGATGACCGCACTCAGGATAATGCTTAGTACCAATACGTTATTGAGCGTTTTTTGTGCGGTTTCTTCTTTCTTTTCGCCGAGCTTTAAGGCCGCGTACGCGCTGCCGCCTGTGCCGATGAGCGTCGCAAAGGCAGCGAGCACCGTCATGATTGGGAAGGAGATCGTCGTAGCGGCGTTGCCGAGATAACCGATGCCCTGACCGATAAAGATCTGGTCGACAATGTTGTAGATCGAATTAACAAGGCAGGAAATGATTGCCGGAAGCGCAAAGCTTCGCAGCAGCTTGCCGATGGGTTGATATCCCAACGGATTTTTTGTGATAGTACTTGGTTCAGAGATCGTTGCTTCTTCCATTTTTGTCCCCCTCAATCAAACTTGAAATATATTCATAGGCGTTTTTCGCCATCTGATCCATCATTTTTTTTGTAAGGGCGACTTCTTCCTGCGTCATACCCTGCTGTAAGATATCGTTCCACCGGTCTACCGCGGCATACACTTTATTGTTGATCGGCTTTGCTTTGGGCGTGGTGTAAAAGCGGCATTTGCGCTTGTCTTCGGCGTCTGCTTCCCTGCGGATGTAGGAAAGCTCTTCTAACCGCTGCAGCGCGCGCGTGGCGGTCGCCTTATCAAAGTGCCCCTTGGCAGCAAGCTCCTGGGCGGTCAGCCCTTGCTGTTCGGAAATACGCGCGAGGAAAAAATATTGCCCCGCCCCGATCTGTGAATCACTGAGCTGGTGGTCGAAAAACTGCATGCTGAAACGGTTGATGATCGAAGCGTATTTACTGAGGGAATATTTTTCTTTCACAGGGCACCTCTTTTCACGACGCAAAAATAGTTGCGCACGCAACTTATGTTGTTATTATATAACAAACTGATTGCGCACGCAACTATTTTTTGAGAAGAATCATAAGAAAACTTTACTTATGCTTGATGAATGTCCCTTCCTCCAGCTCGTGGAAGGCATGGTTTAGTTCTTCACGCGTATTCATGACGATAGGGCCGCCCCAGGCAATCCCTTCGTGCAGCGGTTTGCCGGAGAAAAAGATGAAGCGTACGCCATCCTTGCCGGCGTGCACCGTAAAGTCGGTACCATCATCAAACAAAGCGGCGGTGTGAAAGGGAATCTCTTTTTTGCTGTCCCCAAAGGAAGCGCTTCCATCTACAACATATACAAACACATTGTGCTGCTCGTCTGTGGGAAAATGCAATTGCGCATCCGGCGCAAGGGAAATATCATAGATGTTCGGCTTTACATATTCGCCCTGTGTGGGGCCCGTATAGCCGTTGTAGTAGCCGCCGATGATGCGGATGGTGCTTGTTTCGTCCTGCAGGGTGGTGACCATATCGGACGTGATATCAAAATATCTGGGCTCCGCCATTTTGTTTTCTGACGGTAGGTTGAGCCACAACTGGAAGCCGAGCATGTGGTCGCACGCCTGCGGCATTTCCTGATGAAGTACGCCGCTGCCCGCTGTCATCCACTGGCAGCCGCCGTCGCAGATGCTCCCCTTATTGCCCATGCTGTCGCCATGCTCGATATCGCCGTGGATCAGGTAGGTGAGCGTCTCTATCCCGCGGTGCGGATGCCAGGGAAACCCCTTGATATAGTCGTCCGGATTTTTGGAATCAAATGCGTCCAGCATTAAAAACGGATCGAAGTCCTGCGTATCGTGATAGCCGATGACACGTACGAGATGCACGCCCGCACCGTCTATCGTTTTCTGGCCGGTCACAGTCTTTTTTATATTCCGGTTTTTCATATCATATTCCTCCCTGAATGTATCCTTATATCATTATTACCCTTTTATGAGCCAAAATATCAGTTTTTTGTTTAAAAGCATGTGTTCTGCTATAATAATAAAAAAAGAAAAGGAGCGGCGGGATATGCAAAAAATATTGATCGACTGTGATCCGGGACACGACGACGCGGTGGCGCTCGCGCTGGCGACACGTGCAAAGGAATTTGACATCGTGGGGGTGAGCGTGGTTGCGGGCAACAGCATCTTGAAAAACACAGTACGCAATGCACTCGACATATTGGCTTTTGCGGATGCGGCGGATATTGCTGTGTATGCAGGAAGCTCGAGCCCCTTAAAGAGACCGCTTTACAATAATTCGGGCGTGAAGATACACGGAGAAAACGGGCTGGGAAACCAGAAGATCGACGTTCATGCGGGTAAGGTACAGAGCATGCACGCAACAGACTTTATTGTGCAAACGCTGAGCAGGACAACGGAAAAGATTACGCTGGTGTGCTTAGGCCCGCTTACGAACATCGCACAGGCGTTTTTGAAAGCGCCCGACTGTAAGGACAACGTGGAAAGGATCGTGATCATGGGCGGCGCGGTGTATGCGCCGGGCAATGTCAATTCTGCCACGGAGTTCAACTTTTTTGTCGATCCGGAGGCGGCGAAGATCGTGATAGGCAGCGGCTGCGAGATATACCTGCATACACTTGATATCACGATGAAGGCGCTTTTTAACAAAGAAGAGATCGAACGCCTGGAAGAACATGACCGCGGTAAGCTTTCACGGCTGGTA
>NZ_JAYFPU010000020.1:0-8977 GCF_034927525.1 Christensenella sp. | reverse complement strand
TTGTCCCGCGTTCGGCGTTTGTCCTTCCGCCGTTCCAAACTCTTTGCTGAGCGCATCCCGCGTTTTCTGTGCATATCGCGCATTTACGTCGCGTTCAAGAATTTCTTCAAAAAGCTTCGCGTCCCCATTGCGCCCGCTTCCGTATAAATAATTCAAAAGAAGCAGCTCGTCATCGCTCCACTCTTTTGCGTACGCGTCTTTCTTCTGAACCTCGTACGTCACCATGCCGCCCGTCATGTCCGGCACAGAATATAACTCGTCGTCCGTTCTGTCCTTAGCCTTTTGTGTCGGATTGATCTGCGCGCCTACCTTCGCCAGCCTCTCAAATTCTTTTGGATTTTGCGTATATTCCCGAGCCATCCCTTTGATAATAGTGTCAAAGGTATTCTTTGCTTCCTGATGGTATGCCCCGCTCTTGATATCCTCTATTTGTCCCTCCAAATTCGATATTTGTTTCAGATGATCAGCATAATTGAAATTCGGATCATTTGGATTTTGATAATTCGCATCAATTGGCGTGCTTCTGAGTTGCTCAATTTGTTTTTGAATCACAGCAATCTCAGAACTGGTATCAATTGCCGGTTTCACGCGCTGCCCTAACGTCTCGTTCCCTGCGGAAACAAAATTCGCTTTTTTATCAATCGAGGGTGGCGCTGTATTTTTAGGTTCATATGGTCTTTGGGCCGCTTGTTCTTTTAACTGAGCTTCTGTTTCTTTCGGCACATATCTCCCGTAAGCCAATGACCATACCATATCGCCTGTTGCCTGCTCCGCACTCCCTCGCCGTTTACCAATCTCTTCGCTCTGCTTTGCAATGGCCTGCGACGCACTTGCGAGCGCGTCACGGGACGAGGTTTGCGATTCTATATTACTCTGCGGCTTTTGCACGTTTAATACGTTAATAGGCGCTATCTTTTTCTGATTTTTGAGCGCAGCAACGTGCGCGGCATATTCACGCAAATTTCCGACAAAGCTTCCCGTGCCTTTTGGCGAACGAACAGCGGATTGCGCCGTTGCCTTTTGCGGCTGATACGCCTTACCGTCGTCTATCCACTTCTTTTTGTTTTTATCCCATACCAGTCCCATAATTCGCATTCCTTTAGATTAAAAATTTATATTGGTTCTCGTTACCGGCGCAGCCCCGTCCTATTGCCGTTCATGTCCCGCCAGTATCCGTCCGCGTCCCAATATCCACCCTGCGCGCTTGCTTGCGCGGCATATGGGTTTGTCGACGAAGCGATCAAAGATGATGTAGATTGACCTGCGCTTCCATTAGACGACCCGCCATACGAATAACTTCGCGATGCCGCTGCTTGCCGCTTACGTTCCGCCTCTGCTTCTTCTTCGGCTTTAGCTGCCTGATACGCAAACTGCGCAAGACTTAACGCCTCTGCACGTTTTGCAGTCTGTAAGTCTGCAAGTTTTGTGTTTAGGTCGCTTCCGAGCGTGTTTTTGTTTGTAGTGTAGTTTGTTTCTAGCGTCGTTAGATCGCCCGAATACTGCTTATTTGCCGCGTTTCTTCCACTTTGATAGCTTCTTAGCATATTTGCAACACTCGTTTCAGTAGCGCCGCCGCCAAGTCCTTGCGCAGCCATGAGTGACGGCATATCTCTTTGTGATTGCATTTTTGTAATGTACGCCTGTCGTAGCGACTCATCTCTTGTATCAGTGAGTTTTTGCTCTGTAGCGTTTTTTTGCGCATCCAGCGCCTCAACCTGGTTGGTGTGTGCATCTCGTAAGTTTTTTTCCTGCGTCCCGTAATTTCCCTCCGTAAGCTCGTTTATTTTTGCGTTGTATATATCGTTCCAATTTACCGCCATAAGTATATCCTCCTACCGTTTTATATATTTGATTTTTTGATAAGAAAGCACTATATTGAAAATTCCAAAACTTTCATTTACCGCCGAGTTTTCAATAATTGTCTGCACCATCTTCACTTTTTTTACTTTTCTTCTATACGGTACAAAGTCGGGGTTTTCAAGTGCACCGAAGTTCATATCGCCAAAATCAATATCGTCGAAATCAAAAACTGTGCTCATTGAATAGTTTTGTGACGGTTGATCTCGGTCTGTAATAAAATAAATGTTTGCAGACGATGCCGCAAACCGCATTGGTGTTACGCCCGTACCTTTTTTAAGTATGGTTTTAAACATCGCGGGTTCGCCTAAGTCGTCCATTTTAGTGCGCCACTCTGCGTATATGGGGTCTCCGTTATCGTTGTACGCTTCCATCCCGTACTCTGATTCGGTCTTTAATTTATGTAGCTGACCATGTTTATCTCCAATGTACAAAACATTGTTAATATACTTTACGGCAGATGCATTTATGCCCGTCCAGTGGTACCATTCATACCCGAACGATTTTGCAGGATTCACGTTTTTCTGTGTAGAATCGGCGACATATACGTTCCCATTGATAAATAAATAATATTTGCCGTTCGCTACGCACGCTATCGCCTCGTCTATGCCCGGCTCTGCTAAAAGTTTCGGGTTTATATAGAAACTGCGATCCTGCGTAGTATTTTGCAGCGTAGGCTTGGTATCAAGCCCCATGACGCCACTATCTGACAAAAACAAAGGATCATCAATCAAGGACGCAAAACAATACTTTGAAACCGCTCCTACGCCGGATATTCCTTGTTTTAGTGTGAATTGTATTTTGTTGTCACTGCCCATTTGCGCGGTACGCAAAAACAATGAAACATCTTGACCGTTAGCTTTCTTCACCACAACCAAACTGTCATACTGCTTTAAATACCCCATAATAGGGGATATTTCTGATCCTACAATCCCGTAATTTATATCAGGAAAGAACGTCGGATTCCCCGTCCACGAAAACCAATCATAATTTTTCTGTCCAGAATTACCGGAAACAAATACTCTTATATCGTTGTTCATGCCGTATTCCGTGCATATGGTGCATTTTTTTATCTTGTCCGCATATCCTGCGACGGTTTTTCTAAACGTAATTTTAACGTTATCCTCTCCTGTGATTGGAGACACGCCCGGTGCTGCCGAAAACGTTACTTTTCCAGCTGATGTATTGACCGCGTAGGCTGTTATTGCTGTCCATGTGATACCATCCGAATTAAGCTTTTCGCATTTTACAACCGCGCTTATGCTTTCGGTGTCTAACTGATATACTGTATCTCCTGCAGTACCTCGAAACAGGTTAACCCTTTGCGTTTGCAGTAGATTTACAGGCTCGTATTCTTCCCCGCCGCCGCTTGGCGCGGCCGAAATTGTCGTTGTCGGGATATATGCGGAGTCCTCAACGTTCGAAACAGTGTTTCCGTTGTAGGAAATGTAATTCTGGCCGTCTAATAGATATAATTTTCCGCCCATCACAAAGCTTGTGCTTTTTGCGCTTTTCATTCCGCTATATACCGCTATATCACTGCCTAACTTATAAAGGCTTGTTCCCGCATGTATAATAATATCGATCGATTCGTCGGCTTTAACAAATCGATGGATGCCGTGAATTTCGCCCGTATATTCCGCGAGTTTTAATAGCCCTGTCCTTTTTTGCGGAAACCCGTTTTCCTGCGCGATCATATTGGGAGCATAAGGGCTGCGTGATGGGTCTACCTCCGTAATAGCAGATTTAAAATCTACGCCCTTAAACTTGTTGTATGTCATTGTGTGGGTATCAGGTGTTTTTACCTCTGGCGGTGTAAACATTATTCCTCATCCTCTGCTATTGTTTCGTATATGCCCTGTCCAATCGGGCGGCTTATCTTGTACTCATACTCGGTTTTCAGCGCCGTAGCGATCTCCGGCACATCATCGCGCCCAATATCCCCCGCGAGTCCTAGCGGCAGAATGTCATATAAAAATTCATTTTCATATTCTACTGTTCCGTCAATGTTGGCCACTGGCTCAAATATAGAAAACGGCTCTTTCTTTCGCATTTCGCGCAACACATTATTTGCCAAAAACGTTGTTTGCAACACTTTGTTTAAAATCGGAAGCACGTTTTCAAGATAATCCATCTTGTCATCTTCCGTCCAAAACAATAGTGCAGCAGCAGCGTTATATATATCGTTTGCCGTCATAGTCTCACCTTTTAATAAAAAAAAGGGGGAGGACTCTCCCCCTGATAGCGTTTTTCCTAGTTGGTTTTTTCGTCTACTGCAGACGGGAAAGAACCGTTTTTTTCGCCGTATGCTTTGAACGTCTGTCCTGCTGTAAGTGTAACGTCGCCGGAATAAACCTCCGCAGACACTGAGTATCTCGGGTCTGTGCCATCCGTTGTGTACTTGAATGTTACGCCCGTCACAGCCGTAATGGTTGCTTCGTTAGCAGCAATCGCAATTACTGGTTTCGCAACGATAGAACCTGCGCCTGTGTCGACGTCAACATACACGCCGCCAGACTTTGTACCGAGAATAAAGCAGTCATAATACTGTCTACCCTCTACCAAGTGACCGGAAAGTCCGGGCGGGTCTTGGTGAATCTTAGTATCGTCCAGCTTAACAGGGATACATCCCGCGTCTTTGTGCACGATCATAAAGTTGACCGCTTCTGGCCATCTGCCTTTCGGTACCTTAATAACAGGCATATTGTCAAACTCGCCAACTTGACCTTTCTTTAGCGATTCTACCGCAAGTTTGTCGTTACCGATAAACTCCGGCGATAAGCGAAGGAGCTTATACATAGCCGCAGAAATCAGCAAAGAACGACCCGTAGACGGGACTTCGCCATCATCAAGGGCAACCGTACCATCTGCAATACGCTCAACGATAGATGTTTTCGTGGGCGCCGCTCCACCAAAAATGATGCCGCCCTTATGCGCGATCACATTCAACGCGTAAGCGTCCATCAACGGAACGTTCCGGTCTTTGATCTGGCGATGAAGCGCCTTGCCGGCACCCTTGATTCCGTTCTGGTCAGCGTTGTTTCCCTTGTCTATTGTGAAGGTGAACGCCTTATCCTGCGATAGGGTTAATTCCTGTACCGTGTCTTCCAGTTCGCTTGGCGTACCGTAGCGATTCGCGCCGTTGCGCACGTAGTCCACAAGCGGCACGGTACTAATCGTGCTGACCTTTACCGTCTTATTCCCTGTGAAATCGTAATCATTCGACAAAAGCCCCTTGATAACACTTTCTTTTCTGTATGCTTCCTGTACTTGCTTGCTGTACTTTTCATGTAAATAAATAGGCATTTTTTATTTCTCCTTTACCATTCCGAATTAAACCCCTCAAGAAACGGATCGGGTTTGTCTGTCGTGCCCTTTACGCTTCCCGGTGAGGTTTCTTGGTTTTCTTTTGTTTTTTCTCTTTTTGCAAGTTCTTTTTCCTTGCGTTCCAGTTCCGCTTCCCTCTGCGCTTGCTGATAATCCCTATAAGCCTGTACGGGCGTTTTCCCCGTTGCCTGGATATCAGCTATTACTTCTTGTGGAATCTCCGTTACATCGGGATACAAGCGCTCAAATTCTTCAATGTTTCTTTGAATCTTTGCGTTTGTTTCCGCCTCCGTTTGCCGTTCAGAATTTTGTGCCGCTATGGTGTTTTCAAGCTGCTCTTTCTTAATCTCTGCATCCGCCAATTTATAGGCGGCTTCTTCGTCCATGCCCCCATCGATATACGATGCGGCTCTGGCGGTCACATTGGCGCTATGAAGTTGCCCTTCTAATCCCTCGATGTAGTCATGAACAGGCATTCCGGCCTGTCGTGCGAGCCTGTTAATAAGCTGTACTTCGCGCGAGTTTTTCAGACTGTCACGCTCTGCGCGGATTCTGTCATAGTCCATGCCCTTTTGGGCATTGGTTATCACTTCGTCCTGCGAAAGCTCTAGCTCTTTGCCGTTGTGCTTGACTTTGAATACGGCTGGTATCGCCTCTTTCTTGTCGGTTTCTTCTTCGACAGTCTCGCCCTCGGCGTCTGCTGCGCCTTCCTGTTCTTCCTTGTCTTCTTCTTCGATTTCCTCCTCGGCGGCTTCCGTTGGTGTCTCGTCATTCCACCCGTCCATGAAATCTGTCGCTGTTTCTTCTGGCGTTTGACTGGTTTCCTCAAACATTTTTTAGTCCTCCGTGTTTTGTTATATTAAAAAAGACGATTGGTTTAATCGCCCTTTTCGACTGGTATTTCTATTCCGTCTAATACTTCTTGCGGAATGGGTTCATTGTCTATCTTTTGTTCTCGCCATAACTCGCTTTTTTCGCCATATGCAGAGCATTGTCTATTCCTGCATTCTAGCTGTAACACGGCGTATAGCTTTGTTGCCGTGTCAGGGTCTTTATCGCCCTGTATTACCGTCTTGCTCCCTGTTACGCGCTTCTCACAACCGCATTGTTTACATAACATTTTCAACCTCCTAGCGCTTGCAAAATGCGCTCTTTGTCATCTTCGCTGATCATCATTTCGTTTACAACCGCGACAGCATCCTTAGGCGATGTGTCGCCCAGCCCCTGAACCGCCTGTGCTATTTGTTCGCCTGTCAGCCCTTGACCATCCATTGTGGGCGCTGCGGGTAATGCTCCCATTTGCGCCGTAAGCGCTTGCTGCTCCATTGCTTGCTGTTGTTCCTGCATTGCCTTGATCTTTTCAATGATTTTCTTTTTGTTCTTAATGTATCCGTCCGGCACAGATTCCAGATATGTGATTGCATCTGGAATTATGCCATTGCTCTTTAGGTTGTCCAACGTCTGTATCTGCATCAGCTCCGACCAGTACGAGCCTTGACCGATATCAATATCCAAATGGTAGTTAATGTTTTTCAGTTCGGAAAAATCAAACTCAACAATGCGCCTTGTCCCATCTTGATTTTTTACCGAAACAGATCGTATGCCGTATTTCGCACGCATCATGTCTATAAAAATTCTTATATAGCTTTCTACAAAGTTGTAGAAGTCCATTCGCTGAATGTCTAGCGGCAACCCTGCGGCCTTCTGTACCGCCACGATCGCCGATGTGTTGTCAGGCTTTACATTTCCAAGCGCCGCGTCAGAAGCGCCCATCATGTCTTTAGAATATTTGATCACAAGATCAATAATCGCCGTAACCTGTGCGCTCATATCAGGCGGCCTGAAATAGTTAATCATGTTGTTATCAGGCGGTCCGTTCACACCCACAGCCTGACCGGGTGCGGGATCGTATTTCGGCAAGTATTGTTTGTTATACACCGCCATCGGGAATGATAAGTTTTGCATTTGTATCATTGCCAACGCAAAGGACTTGTTTACAAACATTTGGTTTTGAATGTTCCACGTAATAGGCGACACGCCATGATAAGAGTTTTTGACGCTCTCCCATGACATCCACGCAACAGGGTATAGCTTGCATTTTGTGTCCGTAGGCTTTTGCACCTCTGCCCCTGCTGTAGACTTGGAAAAATGTATTGTCCCGTTCTCGCGCCATAGTTTCAGCAACATCGTTACATACTGTTGCGAGGAATACGATGTACCATTTGTGATACCGTCTGCGTCCGGCGTAATCTGCGAATCGTCAAGTCCGTTCTTGCGCGCCATTTCCTTGACTTCACCAATCAGCTTACGCATCGGAATAATGATATATGGTTGCTGCTGCGGATCAGATTCCGTATAGTCGCCGAAGATAACGTTGGTGTTATCAATCAGCTCAACTTTGATCTGCCCTTTGTTCCCGAATCCCATCTCGACATCGGGGTCATACCACACATAAAAACAAGCGTCACCGTCTACCGCACAATTACGGATCATTTTACGATTCTTGCTCTTAACGTTGGCTTGCTCCATAACGGAGCCCACCTCCGCAGACAGGAGACTTGGTATACTGTCCTCTTGCTCTGCTGCAACGCCCATATCGTCAACTTGTGCGCCATCGCTTGAGTTGTCCGACATCTCTATATTTGTTGCAATGTCGTCAGATATCAGCATGGCAATATAATAGTTTACAACAGGCTTCAAAAAGTTGAATACTGGCTTTACGAGGTCGGGCGCTTTTACCCCCGCCCACTGATCGCCACTATAAAACTTTTCATTGCGTTCGACGTGGTCGTATAAATTTAGAGAGTTCTTGTAGCTCCTGCCTTCTTCATATTCCGACCATATTTCGTTTGGCTCTGTTTTAATCTTCGTCATTGTCTATCTCCTGCTGTTTGTAGCCGGGCTTCCCGTAGTTCAGGACGTTCGCGATCTGTCTTTTTGTACGCTCATCCTCGTCCGATTCAAAGCCTTTTACAACCGTTTCAGGCTCTTCTTCTGGTTGCCAATACACTTTTTTAATGGCAATGCCTGCCATTATCAATGCAAAAGCACCCGCTAAAAGCAATATACTTAAGCTTATCTCTACCATTGGTTTGTCCTTTCCGTGCCATATCCTAACAACTCGCTCGCTGTCGCTTCGTATGCTGTCGCCTCTATCTTCTCGTATGCTGTCGCCTGCTGTCCTCTTGCCTCGTTTCCAATCATGTCAGAAAACATCAAATCGTCGTGTTCTCCTGACATTGCGTCGGGTCTGCCCCTGTCGTCATACTGAAATGTAAGCATCTCCCGCAATGTTGGAATGTCCGTAAACAGATCAATGTGATCCTCGATCAGCCTTATCTCCTTGTCTATGATTACAGGGCGGGTATTGCCATCGGTTTTAAACCCGTATTTCTTTTGATACGACCTCGCTATTGAGTCGTATCGCTCACGCATATATTGACGCGGATATCCCAACCTTTGAAGTTCCTGTATGGGCGCGGTGTTAAAGTTAATCTCTACCGCCTCTAACGCGTCATTGTAATATCTGCCCAAACAATAAAGCTGCCACGCATATGGGTAAGCATCCGATATATCCATGTGCAGCGTCGCGACCCGTCGCCCTGTGGAATTATCTATCACCGTAGCAGCAAAATAATCCCTGCCCTCACCCTTGGTATCGCCACCGATTACATACGGTATATTGGGTTTAGGGTGCTCGTATATCCGTATGTCATTGCCGCCACCGAAACGCATACTGTCATCCCTGATATAGTCCCTGTGCTCGGGTGATCCCCATTCAAAATAAAAACGC
>NZ_JAYFPU010000363.1:0-9496 GCF_034927525.1 Christensenella sp. | reverse complement strand
ATCAGCCGTGCCCAGCGCGCCATTCGGGCTGTAGGTATAGCCCGTTACCGGCGCTGTCGTGCTGTCAGAATACGTCGCCGTCACCACCATACCCATGCTGCTGAACGACTCACCTTCGGTGTACGTCGTTTTCACCGGCGGTGTTGTCACAGCAATGCTGTCAAGCACCACCGCTGCAGGTAACACAATAATTTCAAACGTCGTTGACTTTTCAACGCCATCTTCTACATATGTCACTGTGACCGTTTTGATACCCGAGGTGCTCATGTCCGGCGCCGACACCGTGTATTCCTCCGCGGAAAGCACTTTTGGCTCCCCACCATTCAGATAATACGCCGTCACTTCCATGCCCGACGGATCGAATGCTTCACCTACCGTATATGTTGTCTTGGTTGGTTCTTCTGTTACATAAATAACGTCCAGCTCCGGCTGTGTTTCACCCATCACTGTAATGGGCGTCGTCGCCGTTTTCGTCACGCCGTCTTCCGTATACGTCACTGTGACTTGTGTGTCGCTCTCCACAAGCGCCCGCATCGGGTTGTAGCTATAGGTCGTGATCGTCCTGCTCGTATTATCAGAATACGTCGCCTTCACCACCATCCCCGTCTTGCTGAAAAACTCACCTTCCATATAGCTTGTTTTTGACGGCGGGGAGGTGATCTCGATTTTTGTCAACGCCGCCGACTCAGCTTCACTTTTTGTCAGGTTGATATAGAAATATTCCGGATCATAGCCGGACGGATATTCATTGGTGGTCTTATTGTCGTCATACGTCACCGTATAACCCTCAGGCACACCGCTCACAACAAGCTTCTTTGACCTCATCTTGATGATATTATCGAACCATCCGTCAAAATCATTTCCGGCATTGAGTACCTCTGTGTTTTTCGAGGTTCCCAGCCTGTTTTGCGAGGCCGTCCAGTCCGCATACGAATCCTGCGGCCCTTTATCCATCAATACTGCCGTGATAGAAGCTCCCGCAGGCGCGTTGGCTGTCGTCCCGTTTTTATTGTACCAAAGCACCTTAACGCCGGGATAGATCATCGTCTCATCCAGATCGATAATGGCAAATGGGGATGCCGTATCAAGCGAAGGTAAAAACGGAGTCAGCATATCCTTGATCCCCTGTTCCTCTACCTTGTCTTCTGGCTGGCCTGTATTTTCATCAGTGACAATTTCTTGCCCACTGTCTTCCTGCTCCTTTTTATTATCTTCATCAGTGGCAGCCTCTTCGCTGCTGCTCTCTGCTTCTTTTTCACTATCATTATCATTTGCTGCCGGCTCGCTGGAGCTTTCCGCAAAGGTATCTTCTACCACCAGTGGTTGTGCAGCCGGTTCATTATCGCTTTCCATCGCTACCGTTGGAACCATCATGCCAACCATGACCGCAATTGCGACAATGACCGTTATGATCCTTTTTATCTTTTTGTTACTCGCCCAACTGTTCTTCATTTTTCTTCCTCCCGGAGCATATCCCGATGTATGTTTTCTGTAGCGATAACCACAGAGAGAGAAGCCTGAGCTTCCCTCTTGCTCTGTGTTATCACTCATCTACTGTCGATTACGCGAGTTGAGATATGCCTCATATGCTGTCTGTGAATCCTTTCTGCGTTTGCGGACGAGCAGCAGTACCAAAAGTCCTGCCAGCACCGCACCCGCAACGATGAACAGTGTCACCATGCCCATACTGATGCTACCGTCGTCGCCCGTCTTGGGGAATGCCCCCGCATACGTCTGCGACTGGGTGTGCGTTATTTTATTGGTGTCCGTAAATCCTTCTTCCGTCGGATTCTTCGGATCCTCACCCGGCAAGATATCCTTGACCTGCGCAACGTTTTCAATGTTGCGCGTCCCTGCCTGCTTCATCTCACCGACCGTTACGGCAAAGCTTACCGTTGCGGTCTCTCCTGCGCCGATCTGCGGGATGACCCATGCAAGGCCTTCTTTTCCACCTATCTGTACTTTCGCTGCGGAAACGCCCTGCACGCTGCACTTCTCAGAACCGGCCACAAGTGTCGTACCTTCCGGGATCACGTCGCGGATCAATACATTTTCAGCCACGTCTGTGCCCTTGTTGGTCACTCCCACTGTATAAGTGATCGTGTCTCCCGCCTTCACCTGCGCACCGTCGCCCGGATCAGATGTTTTCACCGTCTCCAGCGTAGGCTGGCTTATCCTGTGATACGTGGTTTCGGTGATCATCGTGTACTCCGTATACCCGTATATGTTATCGCCTTTCTTATGGCTTTCCAGGTCCGCTTCATACGAGAGCGCCGCATCGTCGATGTCTTCCAGCATCGCGGTATTCTCGAATACCTTGCTGTAGTTATCCGCGCTGCCTGCCACAAGCGGCGCATGTACACGGAAGGTGAGGTATGCCGTATCGCCTTCGCACAGCCCGTGCACGACCCATTCAACGCCGTTCTTCATCTGGCCGTCAGGTGTTTTGACCTGCTTGGCTGCCATTGACGTTATTTTGTCGGCCGTTCCTGTATCAGAATCGAACACAGTACCGCCGATCGAGCCTTCCACAAACGTCGTCCCGTCCGGGATCGCGTCTGATATCACGAGGTCTCCGCAGTCCGCGCCTGTCCTTGTGACACGCAGCCGGTATTCGACAATCTGTCCCCGGCCTGTCGCAACCGGCGAATCCTTGGCGCCATTCATCTCATCCCCTGCCGTATCGCCGACAATGAGAGCCGCCGTCTTGTGTATCTCGTTATAGCCCGTCGTCACCTCATGCGTTATCGTGTTACTCTGCTCGGTGACCGGCGTGCCATCGCCCGGATCATACGTGATAGACGCACTGTTCAAGAACAGCTTCGACGTTTCCGGCTCCGCAAGCTTTTCAACGACCGCCACAAAGCGGAAGCCTGTCACGCCTGCCTGAACACTGTCTGCCTTCCAGGTGATGATCCTTGTTGCGCTGTCGTACACGCTGTCGGCAAGTTGCGTCGCCGTACCGTCCGGCGCGATGATCTGGATGCTGCCCGGTACAACCGCGAGGCCTTGCGGAACAGTATCCGTAACGGAAACGGCATTCACCGTTTCGCCCGCATTGAACTGCATCGTATACGTGATCATCTGTCCCTGTGTCACCTTTGTGGCCGTAGCCTCGTCCGTTCCGCCCATCGGGTCAGACGTCTTCACAAACGTGTTCGTCTGGTGCTTGACCTCGTTCGATGGTGTATACGCATCGATCGGGGGCGTCGGGTCGCTCGGGTCGACCGGCGGGTTCGGATCGGTCGGGTCTGGCGCGTGAACATATCCAATGTTCGTGATCACGCCCGAAGCGCCGTCCTTCACCGGGCTTACCTGTACCGCAAAGGTCAGTTCCACCTTGTTTTCTTCACCCACCGCAAGCTGTGCGATCGTCCAATCGATACGTCCCGTTGCGTCTGTCATGACCCCGCCATCCGATGCGGAACCTGTTACATATGTCGTCCCTTCCGGAATGAAGTCCGCTACGCGTACGTTCTCAGCATCTGCCGCGCCGGTATTTACGACCGTCAGCTTGTACGTGACCACATCGCCTACCTTCACCACCGGAACCAGCCCGTTTTCAGCCGGACTGACCGGATCAGCCGATTTTTCGATCGATACCAGCGGCTCGCTGACCTGATGGTACGTCGTTTCCGTATCGAGCGCGTATTCTTCCTCGGCAAAGATCGTGTCGCCCTTTGTGTGTTCCGTTCTGTTGCCGTCCTTATCCACCGTCGTGACCGTCTCGGTATGCTTTGTTTCGCTCATCGCCTTGTCGGTCATCGCCGCCTGGTTCGTAAACACCTTGGTGGTATCATACCCGGGCGTCGACGGATCGTTGCTCGTTACAGGTGCGCTCACGCGGAACGTGAGGTATGCCTGTTCGCCGTTGTCAAGGCCATTTACGACCCATTTTACGCCGTCAGCCGTAAACGTTCCCGCTCCAACCGTCGCCGTCGAACCGCTCACCGCATTTTTGATCTCGCCCGTGATCGATCCTTCAACCAGCGTGCAATCCTGCGGGATCGGGTCGGTCACCACGATGTCGCCGCTCTTCATGCCATCCGCGCCCGTATTGGTTACGGTCATGCGGTATTCGATGATCTGTCGGCGCTGCACAGCCACCGGGCTATCCGCGCTGCCGCGGTCCTCATCTTTCGCCGTATTGTTCTCGATCACCGCCGATGTCTTGGTGATGCTTGCGCTGCGGCTTTGCACCTCATGCGTGACCTCTGTCGTCGGCGGATATTCCTTATCCTCCGTTCCCGGGTTGTCCTGCTTGAGTACGGCATTGTTGCCAATGCTCTTTGTCGTCTCTCCGTCGGCAAGCTTATCCACCATCACCTTCAGGCGGAAGTTCGTTGTTCCCTCCGGGATATCCAACTTGGGCCATGTGACCACGCCGCCGGAATATACGTCCGTTTCGTCCACCGCAACCCGTGCGCCGTCGCCAAGCTTATAGCTCACCGATCCTGCCACCAGGCTCACGCCGTCCGGAAGCGCGTCCGTCATCACAACATTCTTCACGCCGCCCTTAGAGGCCGTTACATTGATGTCATACGTGATGATGTCGCCTTCATGGACGATCCCCGGGTTGACCGGATTGCCGCTTTCGTCCACCGTGCCGCCTGCGGGCGAGCTTACCTTCTCATAATACAGAGTCGGGTTTTCAAGCTCGTTTGTAGGCGTTTCCGGATCCTGCGGATCTTCCGGGTTCTTCGGCTGCTCGTTGCCATTGTCATGCGCCGCCGCATTGACGATCGCTACCGGCACATTTTCCGCTTCAAACGCATCCACCGTTACAGTAAATGTCACGTCGATCGCGTTTTCCTCGCCTGTCAGCACTTCATCCAGATTCCAATTGAGCGCCTGCTTGCCATTTACGGTCTTCAGTTCGCCGCCGTGGCTCGCGCTGCCATCCTTATATGTCGTGCCCGCCGGGATGTAGTCTCTAAGCGTCACATTCTCCGCTGCCGCCGTACCCGTATTCACTACCTTGAGCGTATAGGTGATCTCGTCGCCGGGCGCTACAAGCTGTCCTTGCTCGTTCGGGTCTGCTCCCACCATCTTGTCGCTCGTCTTCTGAACGCTGACCTTCGGTTCTGTTACCTTGTGGTACGTCGTCTGAGAATCCTTATCGTATTCTTCTTCGGCGTAAACATGGTTGCCATCCTGATCCAGCGTATTCAGCTTTGCTTCGTCCATCAGGTTTGCCGTATTTTCAAATACGACTATCCCTGTTTCCCCTGCTGTAGCAGGCGCGCTCACGCGGAACGTGAGGTATGCTTCCTCGCCGGCTGTCATGCCGTCTACTTCCCACGTAAGACCGCCCGCCGTAAGTGTTCCCGCTCCGATCGTCGCCGTAGAGCCAGGCACTGTTGTGCTCATCGTGCCAGTCGCGCTGCCTTCTACAAATGTCGTGCCTGCCGGGATCGGGTCGGTCACGACGAGCTTGCCGCTCTTCGCGCCCTGCTCACCCGTATACTGTACGCGCAGACGGTATTCAACAACCTGCGAACGCTTGGTATCGACCGGGTTTTCCGCACTGCCGCTTTGCTCGCTCTGCACTACGTCGTTCACAACAAGCGCCGCCGTCTTCGCAATATCTGCCTGTCCCTCGCGCACCTCATGCGTGATGGTATTGGTATCTTGCTCCACACGGTTGCCGTTGCCGTCATTTAACGAAGCGTGCGCCGTATTCTCGTAAAGCTGATACGTGTCTCCCTGCGCAAGCCTGTCTGCTGCTGCGCTGAACACAAACGCCGTCTGCCCGCTCGCCGCATTGATGGTCGGCCACGTGATCGTCCTTGTCGCGCTGTCGTATGCGCTGTCCGGAACGTTTACGCTGCTGCCGTCCGCGCCGATATAGCGGATACTTCCCGCTACAGGCGTCATGCCCTCCGGCACCTTGTCCGTCATAACAAGCTCGCTGACCGGCTTTTCTGCGTTGAACTGGATCGTGTATTTCACGACCTGTCCCTGCGCGATCTGTGTTGCGTCGTCTGCGCCGCTGCCGCCCATCGGATCGGAGATCTTCACCAGTGATGTCAGCTGGTGGTTCACTTCGTTCGTCTGGTTGTAGTCCTCGTCCGGCTTCTGCGGATCGGTCGTGTTTTCTTCGCCCACGCCCGGCACGCGATAATACGCGCCGTTTGTCACGATGCCCGATGTCTGTGTCTCATCAAGCGTATTTACGGTTACATTGAACTTCACCGTCGCCTGGCTGCCCGCCGCGATCTCCGGGATCACCCAGTCGATGCGTGTACGTGTATCCACGCTGCTCTGCGTACCGCCGTCCGATATGCTCGCGTCAACAAGCGTCGTACCGGCCGGTACATAATCGCGCACCTGTACGTTTTTGGCTGCTGCTTTGCCGCTGTTGTCAAGCGTGATCGTGTATTCGATCACGTCTCCCGCCTTCACCACCGGGATAAGCTCCCCAGATGCAGGGCTTTGTACCACGCTCGACTTCTCAGCCGTCACCAGCGCTTCGCGTACCTCATGGTATGTCTTTTCAGAATTTTTACTGTATTCTGTTTCCTCATATACCTTGTCCGTCGTGGTATGGCGTGTTTCCTCGCCATTTTTGTCCACTGTCGTGACGGTCTCTTTATATGTTTTTACACTCAGCTCCTTGTCGGTCATCTGCGCCATATTCTCGAATACGCGCGACAGCTCTTTTTCTGCTGTTGCAGGATCGTCCGCCGTTGCCGGAGCGTTCACACGGAAGGTAAGCAGAGCCGTTTCCCCTGCCGACATGCCGGAAAGTGTCCATTTCACGCCACCTGCCGTCAACTCCTTCACAAAGGTCGCCGTGCCTGCGCCGCCGCTGAATACAGCATCCGCCTGCGAGCCGCTCACATACGTCGTGCCCGCCGGGAATACGTCGCTCACCACGATATCGCCGCTCGTGAGCGCGTCAGAGCCCTTATTCGTTACGCTCAGGCGGTATTCCACCACCTGTCCAAGCTCTGTTAGTACCGGTGCGTCTGCTGTGCCGCGTTCTTCTGCGGCCGGCGAGCCGTCCGCAACAAGCGCCGCTGTTTTGGAGAGCTCCGCCCAGCGTGTATTGATGGTGCTGCTTGTTTCCGTCGTTTCGTACGGGTCTGTACCCGGCGTCTTGACGACAGCCGTGTTCTTGATCTCGACCGAGTCCGCGCCGTCCGCCAACTTGTCGACCATCGCACGGAACACAAAGACCGATTCGCCTGCCGGTACATCGACCGTCGGCCAGTAGACTACGCCGTCCAGATATTCGCACCCGGTCGTTACAGGCCTGCCGCCCGCAAGCGTGTAACGGATGCTGCCCTTCACAAGGGAGAGGCCGTCCGGCAGGATGTCAGATACTTCAACGCCACGCACGCCGCCCTCAGAAGCGGTCACGCGGATCGTATACGTCAGAACATCTCCTTCGCGCACGTTGCCCGCAGGGCTCACTTCCTTCACCTGCACAAGCGTCGGGTTCTTAAGCTCGTTCGTAGGCGTGCCGGGGTCCGGATCCTCAGGATCCTTGGGTTCGCGGTTGCCGTTGTCGTGCATCGCCGCATTTTTGATCGTCACAGGTGCCGTATTTTGTGGTACCTCACTGACTGTGACCGTAAAGCTGACTTCTACCGTCTGCCCCACTGCCACTGCAGGGATGTTCCAGTTTAAGTACTGGCTTCCGCCCGCATTCGTTTTCAGTTCGCCGCCTGCTGTTGCACTGCCATCCTTATACGTCGTCCCTGTCGGGATATAGTCGCGTACTGTCACGTTTGCCGCGTCTGCCGCGCCTGTGTTTTTCACATGGATCGTATAGGTGATCTCATCGCCCGGCGATACGCGCTGGCCTGTAACCTCGCTCTTGTCGTTTGCATTGAGCATCCTGTCGCTTGTCTTATATGCTTCGATGCCCGCTTTTAAGTAACCGTTCACGAACGATGCAGTTGCGCCGCCCATTGTGACGCTGCCAGTAGCAACGCCGTTTGTCGGGCTCGCCTGCGTATAACTTGCCTGCGCCGCTTCCGTTACTTCATAGGCGCTTCCTACCGCAAGCCCGCTAAAGACTGCCTTCTGTCCGCTCGCAAGCGACAACTTGCCGTCTGCGTCCGTTGCAAACGGTCCGCCCGCCGTGATTTCTGTACCACTCGCCTTGTCATATAGCTTGTATGCCTGGTTCGCGTACACAGCACCGTTTACCTTGACGGTGAACCCGAACGCATCGTCCACCGGAGCGCCTTCGCCTGTGACCGTTTTATCGATCGACAAGTCGCGCACAGGTGCATAGTTGTTCACGAAAGCAGCGTCCACACCGTCCACGGTCACCGTTCCGTCATACCGCTCAGGCGTTGCGGCATAGTCCGCTTTCGCCGTTTCCACGATCTCGTAGGTGCTGCCCACCGCAATGTTTTCAAATATCGCCTTGCGGTTTGCTGTCAGCTTCAGCTGCCCGTCGTCGTCCGTCGCGTACGTTCCTGGAATCTGTACGCCTGTCGTCAGGTTAAAGAGCTTATATTCCCTGTTTGCATACGGCGTGCCGCCAAGCGTTACCGTAAAGGTGAATTCCTCACCGCTCGGAGCACCGCTTCCCGTTACCGCCTTAGAGACCACGATGTTCCTCGACGGCCCAAAGTTGTTGGTAAATACCGCGGCAGAGCTGTTATCCACTGCAACCGTTCCCTTGTTGCCCGTTACCGTCATCTGGTAATCACCGTTGGGCGTTTCGCTCACTTCATAGGACGTACCTGCCACGATACCTTCGAATACCGCCTTTTGTCCGTCCTGCAATGTCAGCTTACCGCCCGCGTCTGTCGCGTAAGTTCCTGTAATCTCGCTACCGTCCGCGCCATACAGCTTATAGCTTTGGCTTGCATATGCGCTGCCGCCTACATTTACTGTGAATTCAAACACTGCGTCCGCCGGAGCGCCCGTGCCGCTCACGTGTTTCTCTACCGTCAGGCTGCGCTGTGGTTCATAACTGTTGACAAATCCTGCCACGCTGCCCGCAGAAGAAATACTTCCTGCCGCACTGCCACCGTCCGCCGGCTGCGTCTGCACATAGTCCGCCTTCGCCGTCTCCTTCACTTCATAAGCCGTGCCTTCGAGTATGCCCTCAAACAGCGCCTTCTGGCCTGCTTTCAGGTTCAGCTTGCCAGCTGCGTCCGTGCTGAACGGGCCGCCTGCCGTGATTTCTGTTCCATTCGAACCATACAGTTTATATCCTTGGTTCGCGTACGGCGCGCCTGCAACATTGACTGTGAACTCAAACGCATCATCTGCCGGAGCGCCGTTCCCGGCTACGGTTTTCTGAACCGTCAACCCCTGCTTTGGCTCGTAATTGTTCACGAATGCCGCGCTGCCGCCATCCGTTGTGATGCTGCCTGTTGCAGCACCTGCGGGCTGCGTCTGAACATAGCCATCCTTTGCGCTCTCCACGACTTCATACGTCGTACCGACCGCAAGTCCGCTAAACACTGCCTTCTGGCCATTCCCCAGCGTCAGTGCGCCGTGTGCGTCCGTAGTGTATGTCCCCGGT
>NZ_JAYFPU010000364.1:0-3887 GCF_034927525.1 Christensenella sp. | reverse complement strand
GCTTTCGTAGTCAAACATTTCGTCCATCTCACTGATCTCGTTGACCATCAGGGCACGGATGTAGTCGCTGTCCTTGGAGATGGAATGGATATAATAACCGTTCTTCAAATAAAACGCGACTGTGGAACGCATTTTGGAGGCGGTATGCAGCGTTATGGCGCGCACGCCCATAGACAGGCATTCGATGCGCACCTTTTCAAGCAGCAGTCCGCCGATGCCTAAATTCTGCGCCTCCGGATCGATGGAAAAGCGGCTTAAATACGCGACGCCTTCCGTTAAGAGCTCGAAGCGCACGCTGCCCACCATTTCACCGTCGATGCGGGCAACATATACGTTCTTGTTCCTGATATCATTTAGTACGTCCTCAAGCTTTTCATATAATGCCGCTACGCTTTCGCGTTTGCGCACCTCTTTTGCGTACAGGTCAAACGCGCGCTTGGTGATTTCCAGCACCTCGGGCGCGTCAGCCTCTGTTGCTTTTACAAGCAGGATTTGATCCATCATAATTTATACACCTGCCTTACTTATATTCGTTTAAGGGGATGATGCTCAGCTTATCGTCTGACTGCAATACTTTAAGCATAGACCCGAGCGTATCCATCGACGTGATGCACGGCACATTGAAGCCGACCGCCGTGCGCCGAAGCAGAAAGCCGCTGCGCGTTGTTTGTTTGCCGCGCGTAGGTGTGTTGGCGATGAGCGCAAATTCGCCCGCTTTGATACGGTCTAACACTTCTTCGTTGGGCACAAGCTCTACATCGAACTTATGCTCTTTAAAATATTGGTACGTGCCGGGTGTGGCACACAGCGCAAAACCGCATTCCCGCATTTGCTTCGCAACGCCGAGCGCTTCTTCTTTATCGCGGTTTGCGACGCTTACGAGTATTTTACCTTCCTTATCCGGCAGGGTGTTGCCCGAGGCGAGGAACGCTTTTTTGAGCGCCTTTAGGAACGTGCGATCCGTGCCCATGACTTCGCCTGTGGATTTCATTTCGGGCCCTAAGAACGTATCTACCGTTGCAAGTTTTTGGAAGGAGAAGACCGGCGCTTTGACCGTGATGAGCTTGGATTCTTTGTGAATTCCCGTCTCGTATCCCATATCTTTTAAGGTTTCGCCCAGCATGACGTGTGTGGCGAGCCTTACCATATTGATGCCTGTAACCTTGGACAAGATAGGTACTGTGCGGCTGGCGCGCGGGTTTACTTCTATGACGTATACGTTGTTCTTTTCATCCATGACGAACTGGATGTTGTACAGTCCCTTGATGTTTAGGGCGCGTCCAAGCGCGATACCGTACTCTGCGACCTTTTGCTTTGCCTCTTTTGGAATGGTCTGTGTGGGATACACGGCGAAGCTATCGCCCGAATGTACGCCCGCACGCTCTAAATGTTCCATGATACCCACGACGAGAACATCCTGCCCGTCGCACACTGCGTCGAGTTCAATTTCTTTGCCGGTGACATATTTATCGACAAGCACCGGCTTATCCGGCGATACATCTACTGCCATTGTCATATATTCTGTGAGTTCCGCGTCGTTATACACGATCTCCATGCCGCGACCGCCGAGCACATAGGACGGGCGCACAAGTACGGGATAACCGATGTCCGCCGCCGCCTCGAGCGCATGTTCTAAGGAAAATGTCGTATCTCCTTTGGGAAGCGGGATACCAAGCTCTTGTAGTACGTGCAGGAATTTATCGCGGTCTTCCGCGCGGTCGATATCTTCGACCGACGTTCCGAGTACGCGCTTGCCCGTATTGGAGATGGGGTCTGCCAGGTTGATCGCCGTTTGTCCGCCAAACTGCACGATCACGCCTTCGGGCTTCTCTTTATCGATGATGTCGAGCACACACTCCTTGGTCAGCGGCTCGAAATACAGCTTATCAGACGTATCAAAATCCGTCGAAACTGTTTCCGGATTGGAATTGATAATGATAGATTCGTAACCCATCTCTTTCAGCGTGTTGACCGAATGAACCGAGCAATAGTCAAACTCGATACCCTGACCAATGCGGATAGGGCCGGAACCTAATACGATGACCTTCTTTTTATCAGTACGTTCGACCTCGTCTTCGTTGTCATAGGTGGAGTAATAGTACGGTGTGACTGCCTTAAATTCGCCCGCGCACGTATCGACCTTTTTAAAGGACGGCTGAATGCCGAGTGCGCCTCTCATGAACGTGATCTGGGATTCATGCGCGCCGATGCAGTCTGCGATATAACCGTCGCCAAAGCCAACCTTTTTGCACTTGCGCAGTACGTGCTCGGGCAGGTCTTCGATGGTATAGCTCCGCAGTCTTTTGGAAAGGTCAACGATGTTTTTCAGCTTGTTGATGAAAAACTTATCGATCATTGTGATCTCGTGCAGTTTGTCGACAGTGTAGCCGCGCTCAAGCGCTTTTGACAGCACAAAAATGCGCTCGTCGTCCGCATTTTGTAATGAATCATCGAGCTCTGCGAGCGTCCAGTCGTCGATGTTTTTCATGCCGAGGTTGTAATTGAGTTTCACATCCAGGCAGTCGATGGCCTTTAGCAACGATTCCTCGATGTTGCGTCCGATCGCCATGACTTCGCCCGTCGCCTTCATTTGCGTACCGAGCAGCCTGTCCGCGCCTGTGAACTTGTCAAAAGGCCAACGCGGGACTTTGGTCACGACGTAGTCGAGCGCCGGTTCGAAGCAGGCGTACGTTTTGCCTGTGACGGAGTTCTTGATCTCGTCTAAATTGTAGCCGACTGCGATCTTTGCTGCAACACGTGCAATGGGGTAACCCGTCGCCTTTGAGGCAAGCGCGGACGACCGTGATACGCGGGGATTTACCTCGATGACTACGTAGTCGAACGAGTTTGGGTCGAGCGCATACTGGATATTGCAGCCGCCTTTGATGTCCAGCGCGCGGATGATGCGCAGCGCCGACGTGCGCAGCATCTGGTATTCGCGGTCGGTGAGCGTCTGCGACGGCGCAACTACGATGCTGTCGCCCGTGTGGATGCCCACCGGATCAATGTTTTCCATATTACATACGATGATGCAGTTATCCGCATTGTCGCGGATCACCTCGTATTCGATTTCTTTCCAGCCTGCGACGCTTTGCTCCAGCAGTACCTGATGGATCAGGCTCATCTTCAGCCCGCGCGCGGTGATGTCTAATAGCTCGTCCATGTTGTGCGCAACGCCGCCGCCTGTGCCGCCTAAGGTATAAGCTGGACGCACGATCAGCGGGAAGGGGCATTCTTCTGAGAACGCTTGTGCTTCCTCAAGCGATGTGACGATGGTCGAGTGCGTAGTTTTCTGGTCATTTGCGATCATCAGGTCTTTGAACAGCTCGCGATCCTCCGCAAGCTTGATGGACTCGAGCTGCGTACCAAGCAGGCGGATGCCCATCTTGGGCAGGATGCCCGACTGGTCTAGCTCGATCGCCATGTTAAGGCCGGTTTGACCACCCAGCGTAGCAATGATGCCCTGCGGTTTTTCCTTCTTTAAGATGCGAGTCACGGTGTCTAGGTTGATCGGCTCGATATACACTTTGTCCGCCATACCGAGGTCTGTCATGATGGTGGCGGGGTTGGAGTTGATGAGCACGACCTCGTAGCCTTCCTCTTTTAAGGCCTTACACGCCTGTGTACCGCTGTAATCAAACTCCGCGGCCTGCCCGATGATGATGGGGCCGGAGCCGATGACGAGGATCTTTTGGATGTCGGTTAATTTTGGCATTTGTTTCTCCTTATAACGAATAAAATCTGTTTTATAAAAAACAGGCAACGGATTGCCTGTTTACGATCAACTGAGTATTATTGTGAGAGCGGATATCAAATCGTCCACATCCGCCTTCTCGATGACGAATGGGGGGACGAAACGCAGCGTGTTTGCACCCGCTGTGCCGATG
>NZ_JAYFPU010000156.1:0-2895 GCF_034927525.1 Christensenella sp. | reverse complement strand
ATTGGCCGTCATGGCAATAATGGGCAAGGAGTGAACATCCTTCCGCGGCAGTTTACGGATAGTCTGGGCTGCGGTCAAACCATCCATTACAGGCATCCGAATATCCATAAGGACCGCATCATACCATCCTTCGGAAGAATTTGATACAGCCTCTACAGCCTGGGCACCATCCCAGGCCTTTTCAACCTGACATCCCACCTTGGTTAACAAACGCTCTGCAATTTCTGAATTCAGGGGATGGTCCTCACACAATAAAACCCGGCTTCCTTCTAAAATATCCAGGGACACCGTTGTCTGATTTTCTTCCCCTGTCCCTGAGTCTAAAACCTCTAAGTCTAAGATTACCGTCATGCAGGCCCCTTCCTGGGGATGGCTTTCCACCATAATCTCGCCTTCCATGAGGTCCACCAGGCTTTTGACAATGGCTAAACCGAGACCGGACCCCGCGGATGTCGTTGTCACTCGATTTTGTTCCTGGGAAAAGGGCATATACATTTGATTTTTCACAAAATCCGGGCTCATACCAATCCCCGAATCCTTTACGGTAAATTGTGTTCGCCAACGCCCAGGCCTCTGAGATTTCTCGCCTTGGATATTAAAGGTCACCAGACCTCCCTTGGGAGTGAATTTTATAGCATTGGATAAAAGATTGATGAAAATCTGCTTCATCCGAACCAAATCTATAAAAACATCCCGATTCTCTAGGGAACCATCGGTTTTTAAGACAAAATCCACCCCCTTTTCAGCCGCTGTTGGATCGACCATATCCCAAATATTTTCAATAAACGAACGAAATTTCACTCGCTCTGGCCCAAGAATCATCTTCCCGCTTTCAATCTTATTCATATCGAGCGTATCGTTAATGAGCGAAAGCAGATATTGGCTAGACTCTCCAATTTTTCGAATATTCTCCCGAAGAATCCTAGCATCGGTTTCATCTTCGGACAAAGTAACCAGCCCCACAATACCATTCATTGGCGTTCGCATATCGTGGCTAATTCGAGATAGAAAATCGGTCTTGGCTTGGTTGGCATTCTCCGCCATGGTTAACGCTGATTCAATTTCCTGTAGGCGTTTTCTTTCTCGCAGATGAGCTTCGGTTATATCCACTTTTTCAACGAGAATACGTGTATCATCCTTCGATAAATATGCATATTTTTGCATTTTATAGCGGTCTTCTCCGTCGACACGTTCAGCAAAGGTCACACTAAACGTCGATTTTTTCCCAAGCTCTTCCATAAGCGATGGCAACGCAATGGCCTCATATAAGGATTCACGTTCCTCAGGGACAACTACCTTTTCAATGAAATAACGGATATCTTCATCATAATCCGGGTAAGGATTATACGATTTAACCGATTGTTCCTTTTCCTTTTGTGTTGTAATATGGAAAGTCCCGTTCACGGTGTCAATAATCCCGAGGAAATCATATTCTTCATTAGTAAGATGTTGGATAATCATCTCTTCCTGGAGCTGTTCGTCCATATCCACTAAATAGAAAAACACCTCGATTTCCCGGGTCGTCGGGTTTTCCATGATAATTACCTGAGTGCGGACACGATGACGATGCCTATTTTTCATCGCGACCCAATGGATTAAGCTTTGTTCTCGCTCACCCTGATGAGCACAGTGGAGGAGTGCATTCCTGGAAAACAATTTTAGATACTGCTCTTGTTCCATCTTATTAGGAAGGAATTGGCTTGTAAATGCTATGATCTCCTCAATATCCCCCAATGCTTCAACGGTCTGTCCCACAGGTCCGGGAATAATAAGCTCTAAAAGACGGTTTGTTGTTAAATTCCCATGGAACACCGAAATGGCATCTGGCATAGAGCGAACTAAGGAATCCCTCTGCCGAGCATAGGATTTTTCAATCTCCTTTTGGGCCGTAATATCGGTGGCAGTACAGGCTACCTTGATACGCCTACCTGTCTCATCATAAATCGCAGTAAATCCATAGCGATGCCAGAATTCCTGACCCTCAATTCGATTGATTACCTCACACGTAGCACTAGGCGCCCCTGCCTTCATCGCCTCAAAAGCCCTTCGAAGTACGGGTTCATAATCTGGATGAGTAAATTTTTTCTCAAACCAACAGTCAGGATAGTTCTCCAGATATGCCGCAATTCCAAAAAACTCTCGTCCATTGAATTCCAAAGCAGAGTCCGTGTCCGGATAATACTCAAAATACATCATCCCAGCACTGTTGATGGCCGCCTGCATGGAGGATTGGGTTTCCGATAGGCGCCCCTGCACATCAGACAGTGCACCCCCCAGATTGGAATCCGGCTCCTTTAGGTATCTACTCCCGATCCCCATGGCAATTTCCGGATAACCTGCACCATCACACAATACCCGGTAGCTTAGGTCCAGCCAGCCCCAGGTATCATCATCATTCTTAATCTTAATCACCTGGCGAGCATTCTCTCCCCCCTGGATTTTTGCATACATCCCCCGGTAGGACTCTACCCAATCCGGATGAATGTGTCCTGTGCGCACATGGCTCTCCGGGACATCCTCTTCCCAAACACCTTTCCCCATCCGTTCAGGCCCTTCTCCAAAACGGTACAGGCGTTTTTCCTTAATGTTGTATTCCCAATACTGAAGCCCGGCCTGTGCTAAGGCGGTCGCCATCAACGCTCGTGCTTCTGCCCTTATCGATTCAAACATGACTTTGCCACCATCCATGTCATACCCTCGCTTTTTCATTTTCTTCGGCATAAACTCTTTTCATTATAACATAATCCAGGCACGAGGATGACCTCATCCAAATCTTTTCCCTCAAGGACCTGTTTTTTTCAGAAAAAGCTGTTATAATGAAACTATATTATACGGCAAACCCATTATAAAGGAGGTTTTTATGAAAGTTATCTATCTGCATCACAGCGGCTTCAT
>NZ_JAYFPU010000136.1:0-10541 GCF_034927525.1 Christensenella sp. | reverse complement strand
TTTTGGGATCATACTTGATTATGCACACACGCCGGACAGCCTGAAAAATGCGCTTTCCACAGTGCGCGGATTTGCGCCGGGGCGTGTTGTAACGATCATTGGCTGCGGAGGCAACAGGGACACGACAAAACGTCCGATCATGGGGCAAATTGCGGGTGAGTATTCCGATTTTACGGTATTGACGTCCGATAATCCGCGTTTTGAAGAACCTGCGGAGATCATCGATCAGATCGAAGAAGGTATGAAGGAATCCGAAGGGGAGTATAAGCGCATTGAAGACCGCAGGGAAGCGATCAAATGGGCGATCAAGAATGCACAGCCAAAGGATATTATTTTGCTGGCGGGAAAAGGACATGAGGACTATCAGGAGATCAAGGGCGTAAAGCATGATTTTGATGAAAAAGTCGTTGTGGAAGATATATTGAACGAACTTGGTTTTGCAAATAATGAAGAAGACGAAAAGGAATAAGGTTTTATGGACTTTATGATAGATATGTTATTCACGATATTGATCGCATTTGGAATAACATTTGTTGCGGCAAAGATCATCATACCGCTTTTGAGAAAAGCAAAGGCGGGGCAGCACGTGAGGGACGACGGGCCGCAGACTCATTTGGTAAAGGAAGGCACGCCGACGATGGGCGGTATCATTATGTTGATCGGCATTGTTGCGTCGAGCTTTATTTTTGCTTCCGGAGATATACGGTATACGGTTTTTGCCGTGGTCACAGTACTGGCTTTTTCGGTCATCGGATTTTTGGATGACGGCCTGAAGCTTTTCAAAAAACGTTCGCTGGGGCTGCGCGCATGGCAGAAGATCGTTCTGCAACTGGTGGCGGCGGCGGTGGTTGCATGTCTGGCGTATTTTTGGCTGGACATCAAGACGGTCTACCTTCCGATCGCTGAGACGGAATGGCAGCTCGGAGCGGGGTTTATTCCATTCACGATGTTTGTGCTGATTGCAATGGTCAATAGCGTCAACCTGACGGACGGGCTTGACGGCCTTGCGACAGGCATTACGCTGATCAACTCTGCGACGTTCGTGCTGATTTTCATTTTCAGCGTGCTGGGTGCAACGATGATCAGTCCGGAGATACAGTCGGACATGTCGAATATGACGATGTTTGCGGCGGCTGTGATGGGGACGTGTATCGCGTTTTTGTGCTTTAATGCACATCCGGCAAAGGTATTTATGGGAGATACGGGCTCGTTCCTTTTGGGTGCGGCTCTGACGGCAATGGGCATTGCCACGGAAATGCAGCTTTTTCTGCCGATCATGGGCTTTATGTTCGTGCTGTCGGCGATCTCGGTGATCATTCAGGTAGGTTCTTTCAAGCTGCGGGGGAAGCGTGTGTTTCGCATGGCGCCGCTGCATCATCACTTTGAGCTTGGCGGCGCACCTGAGACAAAGGTCGTATCGGGCTATATGATTGCAACGATGCTTTTGAGTGTGGGTAGTTTATTGTTGTTCTTTGCATGACTTTCGGAGGCAAGAGATGGAATACAAAAACAAGAAAGTTTTGGTAATAGGGATGGCAAAAAGCGGAGTTTCCTCCGCTGTATTGCTGTGCAAACTGGGCGCGGATGTGACGATCTACGACGTGAAAAGAAAATCCGATCTTCCGGAGGGGCTGCTTGCGGAGCTTGACCGGTATGAATATCATGATATGCTGGGCGTTGACCCTACCGACCGAATAGAAGAAATGGATATGCTTGTCTTGAGCCCGGGCGTGCCGCTTGGGTTGCCCTTTATTAAGCGTGCGTACGAATTGAATAAAAAAGTCATCGCAGAAATAGAGCTGGGATTTGACGTTTCTAAAGCGGACTTTATTGCGATTACGGGTACGAATGGTAAAACGACGACAACGGCGCTGACCGGAGAGATATTCAAAAACGCGGGCATACATACGCATGTGCTGGGCAATATAGGCGTACCGATCACACAGGAAGCATTGGACACACAGCCGGGAGACGTGGTGGTCGCGGAGACTGCTGCGCTGCAGCTAGACACGATCGATACCTATCGTCCGAAGGAAAGCGCGATCTTAAATATCACAGAAGACCATCTTGACCGCTATGGTACGATGGAAAACTATATTGCTGCAAAGGCAAAGATATTCAAGAACCAGAGGCCGGAAGACTTCTGTGTATTAAATTATGACAATGAGATCGTAAGGGGGCTCGCGCACGAGATAGACGCGCAGGTCTTCTGGTTCAGCACGGATCATATCCTGACAAACGGGGCATATGTACGTGACGGAAACATTTGTTTTGCGAAAGACGGTGAAGTACAGGTCATCATGCCGGCAAAAGAACTGCATATTCCGGGTAAACATAATCTGGAAAATGCGTTGGCTGCGACTGCTCTTGCGTGCCTTTACGGGATACCAGTGAAGGTGGTGGCGGATACTCTGCGGGAATTTCCGGGGGTAGAACACCGGATCGAATTTGTGCGTAAAGTAAACGGCGTATCGTTTATCAACGATTCGAAGGGGACGAATCCGGATGCGACCATCAATGCGATCCATGCGATGACAGAGCCTACGGTACTGATTTTGGGCGGATATGACAAGAAAAATGATTTTGTACCGTTGTTTATGGAGTTTACACCGATGATCAAGGCGGTGCTTGTACTAGGAGATACGGCACAAAAGGTTATTGACGCGGCGCTGGCGTGCGGATACGAGAACTATATCAAGGCAAACGGGTTTGAGGATGCGGTGTTGAAGGCTTATAGCATTGCAGAGCCCGGAGACAATGTCTTGCTTTCCCCGGCGTGTGCAAGCTGGGATATGTTTGAAAACTTTGAACAGCGGGGAAGTGTGTTCAAGGAAATCGTGAAAGGTTTATAGGATGCGGAAAACGAATCTCCTGCAAAAGGGGTCGATTGATTATTCGTTATTGATCGTGACACTGATATTGATCGCATACGGCTTGCTGATGGTTTTCAGCGCAAGCTATTATATGGCACAGTCTTCGAAGCTATACGATTACGATGGTTTGGCATTGTTCAAAAAGCAGCTTGTAGGCGCGGCGATCGGGCTGGTGTTTATGATCTTCTTCATGTTCTTTGATTATAAGAAACTTATAAAATTAAAGTATGTGCTGCTTGTACTTGCGGGAATATGCTTAGTTGCTGTTTTTATTCCGGAAATCGGCGTAAACGTCAACGGGTCGTCGCGGTGGATACAGTTAGGGCCGCTTCCGCAATTGCAGCCGGCAGAAATTGCGAAGGTCGCATTGATCGTTTTTATTGCTTCGGTGATCTACGTGAATCGAAACAGGATGAACACCTTCCGGTATGGCGTGATCCCTTCGCTGCTGGCGTTGATCCCTGTTTGCATTTTGCTTTATTTTCAGCCGAACTTTTCTGCGATCATCGTGCTGTGCGCCCTTACCTTTATTATGATCTTTGTGGGAGGCGCAAAGGCATGGCACCTATTGGCATTGGGCGGCGCTGGCGTTGTGGGCGGCTTTGTCCTGATGACGACGGGAGAGAGGGCCGGATACCGCGTGGATCGCCTTTTGAGCTTTACAGAGCCGTGGCAGAACGCTTCCGGCGGTGGTTATCAGGTGCTGCAATCCCTGTACGGGATCGGCTCGGGCGGGCTTTTTGGGCAAGGGATCGGCAATGGTACGCAAAAGCTTTCATGGCTGCCTTACGGTGAATCGGACTTTATCTTCGCGATCATAGGCGAAGAATTGGGGCTGATCGGTGCGATCGTGCTGCTGGCATTGTTCATCTTCCTGATCTACAGAGGGATCAAGACTGCCGCGCAGTCGCCTGATCTGTTCGGGACGATGCTTGCAACGGGGGTCACGACAGTGATCGCACTGCAGGTCATTATTAATGTAGGAGTTGTAACGGCCTCGCTGCCGCCTACGGGCGTGTCGCTGCCGTTTATCAGCTATGGTAGCTCGTCGCTTGTCATATTTATGAGTATGATTGGAATCATGCTTAATATTTCCAAACAATCGCGACGAATTATGATGGCAAAAAGGACAGAGGAAGAGTAAGAGGGAGCAATGAAAAAACAACACAAACGCGGCGTTGGGAAAACAATTTTAGCAGTTGTTTTGATTATATTACTGCTCGCCGGAGCAGGTTACTTTGTTTATGTGTATTTTCAGGTGGAGGACGTGAAAGTATTGGGAACGGCGAAATATGACGCAAGTTATGTCGTGAAGCTGGCCGACGTTCCGCCGAAAACACATATGTTTATGGCTGATACAGATAAAATTGAGGAAAACATTGAAGCAGAACCATATCTGCAGGTGGAGAGCATTGCAAAGAGTTACCCCAAGACTTTGGTGATCACGGTGAGCGAACGGGAACCGAAGGCTTTGATTTTGCATGCGGACAAGTACTGGCTGGTGGATGGAAATGCAAACGTGCTTGAGATGATGGATGCGCCGCCGGAACAGCAATATCCCGTGGTGAGTGGTATCACGATCAACTCGGTCAATCTGGGAAAACCGGTCGATACGGAAGATATATTCAAGATTTCTGTGCTTTCTGATATTTTGGCGGAAATCGAAGCAAAGGATTTGTATTCCACGATATCCACGATTGATCTTTCCGATATCAATAACATCAGGATGCAGTCTTACGACGGGATGATGATCAAATTCGGCCAGTCGGACAAGATCGCGGACAAAATGAAATGGATCAAGAAGATGCTGCCTAAGCTGGCGGCGGATGGAAATACCAGCGGCGTATACGATGTTACGAGCGGCACCAGCGGCACGTACCGTATGACGGATGACGCTGTTGCCTCGCAGCCGCCTGCTGGTGATGCAACACAGCAGCCGGACGCGGGTGAGACCACAGAACCGGCAGGTACGGATGAGCCGGCAACGCAGGAATAGCAGGCAAAATAGACAATGCAAGACGCTTTTGGTAATATTTGTGCATAGATTGCGAAAATGCAACGGAAATGTGACATATATTATATAAAAGTATTTTGTTTTTTTTTCAATTGTGATATGATAATAAAAATAGTGGTCAAAAAATGACGATTAAGAATGCCTGAAGGTTGGTTTTTGAATGAAAGACTTCAAAACGATTATAGAGTTTGGAACTTCTAAAATAGCATGTGCGGTTGCAGAAAAAAAACAGCGTATGGGACTGGAAGTTTTAGGCTATTCCCAAATTCCCTACGCCGGTATCAAAAAAACGAACTGGGTCGATTCAAAGGAAGTGCTCGGTGCTGTTGAACAGGCGCTGGAATCTTGTGAACGACAGGCTGGATTTCGTATTCGAAGTGCAGACGTCGGGATTCCGGGGTCTTTTATTAAGGTCATAAACCGCAAGGCGCAGGTTCCTGTGAAGGGACGTGTGACGGAGCGCGATATCGACCTGCTGATCGAGCGTGCGAGAAGTTTTGATATTATGTCGGATTTAACGCTGGTGCACGAATGGCCTGCGTGGTTTTTGCTTGATGATAATAATGTTTATCTGGATCCTTATGATATTCCCGCAAAGCGCTTAAGAGGATGCGCGGCTTTTACGCTTGCCAATAAGTTCTTTTTGAACGACGCGATGGACTTGTTAAACCATCTCGGTGTGCGCGTGGACTATTTTATCCCGGAACCGCTTGCAGAAACGCTTTACCTCCTTCCGGAGGACAAACGCGATTCTCTTGCAGTTTTGGTCGATATCGGTTATTATAGTACAGATGTGTCGCTTGTTTATGGGGATTCGATCTTGTTTTTTACAACGATCCCGATGGGCGGCGGACATATCACGAATGATATTTCTTATGTGATGAAGGTTGATAAGGATACGGCAGAGCAGCTGAAAAGGCGTTATACGTTTGGCCTTTCTGACAACAGCAGCATTTCGCAGTTGTTTGCAAAGGATGCGGACGGGAAGTTGAAAAAGTATCCATACGACTTACTAAAAGAAATTATTGATTCCAGGGTGGAGCATCTGTTGCTTACGATCAATAGGATCACATCCAAACTGGAAGGAAGTATCGGCAGAAAAATCGAGGTGTTTATGACGGGCGGCGGGCTGTCCTTTATGAAAGGGTTTGACAGCTTTTACCGCGCTATTTCAGGAAGAACGCCTAATTTGATTAGAGTACCGAACACGAAGTTGGCGCCGCCTGATATGCATGCGGCATACGCACTGTTACAATATGCGTACGATGGGTATATCCAAAGCAAACCCCCGACGAGAAAGAAAGGTTTTTTCAGCAAGGGGCAGGATGTGCTGTTTGAATAAATTTATTCATACTCAAGGAGGAAGATTATGTCGCTCGAATTTGATAATAACAGTGAAAACTTTGCTAAGATCAGGGTTTTCGGAGTAGGCGGTGCAGGCAACAATGCTGTGAACCGCATGATAGAATTTGGTGTGAAAGGTGCGGAACTGATTGCTGTTAATACAGACAAGCAGGCGCTTTTCTTATCGAAAGCAGACCAGAAAATACAGATCGGTGAAAAGCTTACAAAAGGGCTTGGTTCCGGCGCCGACCCGGATACAGGAAGAAAGGCGGCGGAGGAAAGCCGCGAGGAGCTGGAACAGACAGTAAAAGGTTCTGATCTGGTATTTGTCGCGTGCGGCCTCGGTGGTGGTACGGGAACAGGCGCTGCGCCGGTTGTAGCTGAAATTGCAAAAGACAGCAACGCATTGACCATCGGATTTGTGACCAAACCGTTCTGGTTCGAAGGACATCCGCGTGCAAAGGCTGCGGACGTTGGATTTGAGACTCTAAAGTCGGTCGTAGATACGATCGTTACGATACCGAATGATAAGCTACTGAATACGGTAGGCAAGGATACGCCGCTCGTGGACGCGTTCCGTGTCGCGGATGATGTGCTTCGTCAGGGGATACAGGGTATCATTGACCTGATCGGCAAGCCGGCGCTTATCAACCTTGACTTTGCGGATGTGAAGAAAGTGATGACGCTGCGTGGCGTGGCGCACATGGGCATTGGTATCGGCTATGGCGAGAACAAAACAGTGGAAGCTGCGAAGCAGGCCATCAACAGCCCGCTTCTCGATACAACGATCGAAGGTGCGCGCGGTATTATATTCAATGTGACTGGCGATCCTTCGCTTGGTATGTACGAAATCCAGGAGGCAGCAAAGATCATCCAGGAGGGTGCGGATCCGGAGGCGGACGTATTCTTTGGCGTGTGCATCGATCCTTCGCTTGACGATGAAGTGCGCATTACTGTGATCGCGACAGGGTTTGACGCGCAGTCTGCAGAGGATGGTTCCACAGATAACCGGATCGATGCTTCCGGTAAGCCGAAATTGAGGGAGACGATCAGTTTTACGGACGAGGAACCGCTTGATGTAGAGCCGTTCTCTGCTCCTGCCAGCAGACAGAAGCCTTCGCTTGATATTCCGGATTCCCCGAGCCTTGGCGGTAGCGGCGGCAATGCGGAAGGCGGCATTGATATGTTCGGTGATGAGGATCTTGAGATACCGTCCTTCTTGAAAAAGAAACCGAGAAGAAACCGCAGCGATTATTAATCAGGAAACAAAAACTCCCTGCCAAAAGCAGGGAGTTTTTTTGTTGTGTGGATAACAATTAAGAGCTGTTAAATAATGGAAAACAGAAAATATAAAATTTTAATGAAAAATAAATAATTTATCATTAAAACATACGACACAAAACGACAAAATAATTGAAATATCGCATGATATGATGATAAAGGATAAGATTAACTTGAGGAGCATACCCGTAATGAAAAGTACGCCGGTTCTGGATAGCCGGAGAAAAACAAAATCGGAACTGATCGAAAGTCATTTGGATGTGGTATCGATCCTTGCATGTAAATATGCCAATTATCAGGTCAAAAAAGAAGAATTGGTATCGGTGGGAAGCATTGGCCTGATCAAAGCGGCTGAAAGTTACGATGCGACCAAAAATGTCAAGTTCAGCACATATGCCTCCACATGCATCAAAAATGAAATGCTTATGTATTTGCGCAGCAATTTACATGCTGCAAAAGAAATTTCGCTGGATGAAACAATGGCGAGAGCCGACGACGACCTGAAGCTGGAAGGCCTTCTTGGGACGGATAAAGATACGGTGTGGGACGTTGTGGAGAGACAGGAGAACCAAAAGCTGTTGGAAGAAATGCTGACGCATCTTTCAGCGCAGCAGCAGGAAATTATGAATTACCGCTTCGGGCTGAAGGGATATCCTGAAAAAACGCAAAAAGAAGTAGCGCATCTGATGGGACTTTCCCAGTCGTACATATCAAAAGTAGAAAAACAAATTTTGTCTTCTATGAGAAATAAAGTAAACGTCCGCTAAAGCATCTGGAAAAGGTGCTTTTTTTTACTAAATATGGTATAATATATCTGTTTCTGATTGGATTCTTCTCAATATGTATGGAGGAAAAAAGGTTGAAGTGTATTTATTGTGATTTTGCGGAAAGTAAGGTTGTGGACTCAAGACCTGTGGACGATGGGACTTCTATCCGCCGCCGGCGTGAATGCTTAAGCTGTGGAAAGCGTTTCACTACATATGAAAAGGTGGAAAGCCTTCCTGTTTTTGTTGTAAAGAAAGACGGGAAACGGGAAGCCTTTGATATTGAGAAAATCAAGAAGGGCGTTGTAAAGGCGTGTGAGAAACGTGAGGTTTCTTATGACGAGATCGAAGCGTTGATCAATGAGATCGAGCGTACGGTATACAATTCGCCTAAGCAGGAGATCACTTCGCATGAAGTTGGAGAGATCGTGATGGAAGGGTTGCGGCAGCTTGATGAGGTCGCTTATGTGCGCTTTGCATCGGTTTATCGACAGTTTAAGGATATCAATACATTCAAAGAAGAACTCAACAAGCTTCTGACGGAGAAATAAATGACGGATTTTGTACAACGGATACAGCATGGGTTTGAGCAGCGGGAAAAGAATGGCGTTCGTTATTTGGTGATCCCGTCGTTTGTTGAGGCGGGAATAGAAAAACACTGTTTTACCACGCGGATCGGCGGCGTGAGCGATGGCGTATATGCAACGCTTAACCTAAGCAGGACACGCGAGCAGAACCCTGCGAACAAAAAAGAAAATTTGAAACGCATATGCGATGCTATCGGCGTGGCATATGACAGTTTGACGCTTGTTAATTATGCGCACGGTGACGGCGTCTATCTGATGGACAAAAACGATGTTGGCAAAGGGATCACGAAGAAAACAGATTTGCCGCCGTGCGACGCACTGGTGATACGTGACGGCGGGATCACGGCACATACATTACATGCGGATTGTGTGCCACTGTTTTTATTAGACCCCATAAAGCGCGTGGCGTGCGTGAGCCATGCCGGATGGCGTGGCGTTTATGAAGGGATCACCGGCAACATCATCCGACTGTTTGAACAATGTGGGTGTCGACCTAGAGATATTCTTGTGGGGATCGGTCCGCATATTATGCCTTGCTGCTTCGAAGTGCAAGAGGACGTCGCCCGGCTTTTTATCGAAAAATTTGGCGAGGATGTGACGGAAGTACGAGAGGGCAGGACATATGTTGACCTGCAGCTGGCGCTGCTTAAGCAAATGGAGCAATGCGGCCTGCAGCCGGAGCATATCACATGCGCAGACCTTTGTACTTATTGCAGGGAGGATCTGTTCTATTCTCACAGACGGGATTGCGGGAAAACGGGTGCAATGGGTTCGTTTATCGCTTTTTGCTGATTGGTAAAAGAAGCTATGGAAAGAATATATCTGGATTATGCCGCTACCACCTATGTAAGGGACGAAGTGTTCGAGGAAATGTCGCCGTACTTTGGGATGTTTTTTGGTAATCCATCCAGCCTGTATGAAAGCGGCCGTGAGGCAGCGGGAGTGATCGAACGGGCGCGGGAAAGCATTGCAAAGAGCTTGGGTGCGGCGCAAAAAAACGAAATATATTTTACGGCATGTGGAACGGAAAGCGACAACTGGAGCCTTGCCGGCGTTATGGAAGCCAACGAGAAAAAAGGCAGACACCTTATCACGACCGCGACAGAGCACCATGCGGTGCTGCACACCGTCCGACACCTTAAGGCGCGTGGATATGATGTAACCGTATTGCCCGTTGACGAGTACGGCGCGGTGAGCGTGAAGCAGGTAAGAGAAGCGCTGCGCGAAGATACTGTACTTGTTTCCGTTATTTATGCAAATAATGAGGTAGGGACGATCAATCCGATCCGTGAGATCGGCGGTCTGGCGAAGGATGCGGGGGTCATTTTCCATACGGACGCCGTGCAGGCGGTGGGAAGCATTCCGCTCCACGTACAAAAAGACAATATCGATCTGCTGTCACTGTCTGCGCATAAGTTTTATGGGCCTAAGGGCATGGGCGCATTATATGTACGCACGGGCGTGCAGATATGCCCGTTGCTATACGGCGGTGCGCAGGAGAGGAAAAAACGTGCGGGCACGGAGAATGTGCCGGAAATCGTCGGTATGGCAAAAGCGCTTGCACTTGCTGTGGGGGAAATGGGTGCGGAATCTGAGCGGCTGTCCGGCCTGCGGGATTATATGATCAACAAAATGCAGGCGTTGCTGCCGCGTGCCGTACTGAATGGACATCCCTCGG
>NZ_JAYFPU010000289.1:0-4248 GCF_034927525.1 Christensenella sp. | reverse complement strand
ACAATCTCATAGCCGTAAATCTCATCCCGAGCAATAATTTCCAGCACGACCCCCTCTAACACCCCTTTGAGCATTTCGCTCAGGTTTTCCACTGCACACCTCCACAAAGCAGTATTTATATACGTAGTGGTACATAGTAATGTTTAGTACCTCTATATAATAATGCAGAGTAGCTTCGCTGTCAATAGAACAGCTGAAAATGTTTCCCCGCCAACCGAAACATAAAAGGCCCTGCCCGGCATCCTGTTCACCGGATACATAGAAAGCGTGGCTTTGTCAGCACCTCATACTTGGCCGGAAGTTGCGGGCTTTTAAGCGACCTGTTTAGCAGAAAGCTCATTTCGGTCTACAAGTCTACAATATTTTTTCGCTGTGGCTTGACAAGGTGACACGCGTGTCATATAATTTTGTTAACGACACGCGTGTCACCTTTATTTGGCGAGTCTTTAGTGAGGAGTATTTATATGGCACTGACTGCAAAAGGTATTGAGAAAAAAAAGTATATATTGGGGAAAGCTGCCGCCGTTTTTATAAGAGCGGGCTACACCTCTGTAACAATGAAAGATATTGTGGAAGAGTGTGATATAAGTCGAGGCGGGCTATACAAATATTATTCTTCAACCAAAGAAATATTTGAAGATATTTTATTCGCTGGAAAAGAAAACGATTATTTTATTTTTACGAAGGGCATGGAGAATGGAGTAAATGCCGTTAAAATACTTGCCGACTTTTTACAACAGCAAAGAAGCGAATTGCTGAATATTGAAAACACGATTAGAATAGCTGTATACGAGTTTTTTTTATCTCATAAAAACAATGTTCTGGATGACATGTTCAAGCGATACTATGCGGAAACAGTAGCTATTATTTCTCAAACGCTCCACTATGGGATTTCCAGAAACGAAATTCCCAAATTAACTTCCGACGATGTCGTGAAATATGCAAATCACATTATTATTTTATTAGAGGGATTAAATATATTGGCTTTAAGCAAACAAATGTCGCCTGAATTAATAGATGAGCAGTTAGACATGATCATTAAGAATTTGAGGTAATTTAAGAGGTTGAATTATGGATATTTTAGTTTTAGGTTTAGGGGTTATCGGCATGACATATGCTTACGCCTTACAAAAAGCGGGTCATAACGTTGAGCATTTTGTTAGAGAAAGCAAAAATGGTAAAGTAGGTTCAACAATAAATATAAAACTTCTTGATGGGCGAGAAAATTCAAAGGGCGTTAAAAAAACGGATTCCTATTCAATAAAACTCGCACATCCCGATAGCATCTATGACTTTATTATTGTAAGCGTCTCAATGGGGAAATTGGAACCGGCAATTCAAACTTTGTCTGAAAACAATATAAAAGGAACGCTCATTTTAATGTGCGGCATATGGGAAGACAAGGAGACTGTCAATAAAATAGCGGGGAGTTATTCGTACATCTTAGGTTATCCGGTTGCAGGCGGTACAATTACCAAAGATTTTTTGGATTGCGTTTTATTCGACCATATTATGCTTGAGAGACAGGAAAACGCAGCTATTTCAAATTACGCTACGCTTATTCAGGCATTCAATACCGCAAATATAAAAACAGAATGCCCCGACAGTACGCTTGAGTGGATATGGATTCATATGGCAATCAACGCGGCGGTAATCTCAACGGCGGCAAAATATGCCGGTTATAGCAATTCAGAGAAAGCCGCCGAATCTCTTATGAGCAGCGCAAGCGCATTGTCAGAGGCCGTTCTTGCGATACGTGAAACCATAAAGATTGTGGAAACAAGAGGCGTAGACCTAAAAAAATATAAAAGTGAACTCCTGCCGTACAAAATCCCATCTAAGATAGCCGGGTTAGCTATGAAAAAAATGTTTGCCAACAATGAACTTACTCGAAAAATCATGCAGCTTCACAGTAATGTTGATGACCTCATTTACGTCTGCAAAAGCGTCTATGATTGTGGTCAGCAACTAAAAGTGAAAGCCCCGTTGTTCTATAAAAACTATCAAGTTTGTTTAAGAAATTTGCAAATAACATAATCCCAATAAAGGGGATTGGTGGACGAAAAGATATTCTGACCGATTCCGCTCATGTGAAGGCCAGCGCCTCGGCAAAAGCCAATATCAAGGTTCAGGCAGAGCTTGAAACAACGGATTACATGGAGCGTCTGAACCGATATGAAGCGGTGATATGCAGACGGCTGGAGGGCAAGTCCCATCAAGCCGCAGCGTACAGGGTGCGCGAAAAAGGAAAGAGCACAGGTGTAATTACGTGGAGGGTGGTTGCCGCAAATGGAAATCATTGAATTTTTTAAGGCTATTATTTTAGGTGTTGTGGAAGGTGTTACGGAGTGGCTGCCGATCAGCAGCACAGGGCATATGCTTCTCCTGGATCAGTTTTTGACGTTGAATATGAGTGAAGCATTCAAAGCAATGTTCTTTGTCGTGATACAGCTTGGCGCTATCCTTTCTGTTATCGTAATGTTCTGGAATAAGATGTTCCCGTTCCAGTTCAGGGATAAATCACAGCTCATCATAAAAAGAGATACTTTCTCCCTATGGTTTAAGGTTGTCATTGCCTGCATACCCGGCGCTATTGTGACGCTTCTCTTTGACAATTATATCGAGGCGCATTTGCATACTCCCATTGTAATTGCAGCAGCATTGATTGTTTACGGCATCGCATTTATCCTGATTGAAAATTGGAACAAAAAGCGAGCACCCCGCATCCGGGAGCTGACCGATATTACCTATCAGACTGCCTTTGTGATCGGCTTGTTTCAGGTGTTATCCATCATACCGGGCACATCACGTTCGGGTGCGACCATTGTGGGGGCATTATTGATTGGTGTGTCCAGGGTGGCAGCGGCAGAGTTTACATTTTTCCTTGCCGTACCAGTTATGATAGGGTTAAGCGCGGTCAAAATACTGAAATTCGGCTTTATTTTTACAGGCACAGAGTTGCTTATATTGGCCACTGGTATGATTGTTGCATTTGTCGTATCTGTGCTTGTGATAAAATTCTTGATGAACTACATTAAAAAGCATGACTTTAAGGTGTTTGGATGGTATCGGATTATTCTTGGTGCTATTGTAATTATATACTTTATTTTTACATAGTGAATATGCAGAGACTGTATCTAAGCGAGTTTAGATATCGCTTTGATACAGTCTTTTTTATTGCCCATATAAATGCAAATCACTACTCTAATCTTGTTCTATTATGAGGACAATACTCTGCGGAGAGCGAGAACGACAAAGCTCCAATGCATTATTCGCTTTATTATTCAAGTTCAAATGCGCCCGTATACAACTGATAGTATTTTCCTCTTTCCTCAATAAGCTGTTCGTGGGTGCCCCGCTCGGTGATGCGGCCATCCTCCAATACCATAATGACGTTGGCATTCTGAACGGTTGACAGGCGATGGGCGATCACAAAAACCGTCCTGCCTTTCATCAGGGCGTCCATGCCCTTTTGGACGATAGCCTCGGTTCGGGTATCAATCGAGGAAGTGGCTTCGTCCAAAATCATGACGGGCGGATCGGCCACAGCAGCGCGGGCAATGGAAATGAGCTGCCGCTGCCCTTGGGAAAGACCACTGCCGTCGCCTTCCAGCACGGTGTGATACCCCTGCGGAAGCATACGGATAAAACCATCGGCGTTGGCGAGCTTGGCGGCTGCGATACACTCTTCATCCGTCGCGTCCAGCTCGCCGTAGCGGATATTGTCCATAACCGTCCCCGTAAACAGGTTCACGTCCTGTAAAACCATACCGAGCGAACGGCGAAGATCGGCCTTTTTTATCTTGTTGATGTTGATTCCGTCATACCGGATTTTTCCATCGGCAATATCGTAAAAACGGTTGATCAGATTAGTGATCGTCGTTTTTCCTGCGCCGGTCGCTCCGACAAATGCAACCTTTTGGCCGGGCTTAGCGTATAGCGTAATGTTGTGCAGAACGGTTTTGTTTTCTTCGTAGCCGAAGTCTACGTCTAAAAAGCGGATGTCCCCCTGGAGCGGCGTATAGGTTAGCGTCCCGTCGCTGTGCGGATGCTTCCATGCCCATGTATCCGTTCTTTCTTCACACTCCTTGACTTCGCCGTTTTCTATTTTTGCATTGACGAGCGTGACGTACCCGTTGTCCTGTTCGCTATCCTCATCCATCAGTTCAAAAATTCTGGACGCGCCGGCAAGCGCCATGACCACCATATTGAACTGCATGGAGACTTGGCCAATCGGATTAATAAAAG
>NZ_JAYFPU010000192.1:0-4541 GCF_034927525.1 Christensenella sp. | reverse complement strand
GATATACGTTTTCGCAAGCACGAATTTCTTTTCGTCCATCAGCTTCTGCTCGATGATATCCTGAATATCCTCGACCAGCATCCGGCTGCGATTCTTCTGTTCGATGCTGTCGACAACAGCCTCGATCTTCTCATCCGCTATTTTTTCTGTCTCTTCTACCTCAGCGTTTGCCTTACGGATTGCAGTCGCAATTTTGCTTCTGTCATACTCCACACAGCTGCCGTCTCTCTTGATTACCTGCATACCGGTTTCTCCTTTTTCATTGATGATTCCAAAAAACATATTAACATAGATAAACCGATATGTCCACAATATATCGTGTTTCAAAAAATAAATCCATACTACATTTAGTAAACAACCAAACACCGCGCTTACCGCTTCAAATCCCGATGCTGCCCTCCTTGATGAATCCCGTCACTGTCACATAGGCGACGTTCGTACCAAGCTCGTCGCATACCTGTACCCCGTAAAGGCACGTCCTGCGCGTCGCAGATATCTCCTTTGCGCGCGCCATCAGCTTCGCTCCCTTGGGTGGCCTGTTGTATGTGATATTGTTGGAAAGAGATACCACGTTGCCGTGCTTGCAGTTCGCCGCCACCGCAAACGTAAAATCCGCGATCGTAAAGATCATGCCTCCCTGCACCACATTGCCCGCATTGAGGTGCTTATCCTCGATCACAGCGCTGCACACACACTCGCCCTCGTCCGCACTGTCGATCACGATGCCCAGCCCTTTCACAAACCGATCCCTCTCAAAAAACTTTTTTACGCGCTCAATATCCAATGTATTTTCCTCCTTGCCAAACTGTCCCCATTATACTACTTTTTCCTGATAGATACTGTATATTTTTGACAAATTTTTTTTGCTTTTTCCCATTGACATTGCCTATGCTCTCGCTTATGATGATACTGTTTTAAATGACTTTTTGGAGGCGTTTTGCTTATGTTTTCACTTGAAGATCTTCCCAGAATGATCGATATGACTTCTATTTATGCGGATTCACAGCTTCGTGACATCGACCGCGTATGCGATATCGCCAAAGCGTACCATTGCGCTTCGACCATTGCCTTTCCGTGCTATCTTTCCTACACGATCAAAAATACCCTCGGGTATGACGATGTACTGAACGGCAGCGTCACCGGCTTTCCCTTCGGCGGAGAACTCACGTCCGCCAAGGTATACGAGGCAAAGCAGCTCGAGCTGATGGGCGCGCAGGAGATCGACATGGTCATGAACGTCGGCGCGTTTTTGTCCGGCAACCAGAAATATGCCAAGCAGGACATGGCGACCGTGTGCGAATCGGTCAAAGTCCCTGTAAAGGTCATCATCGAAACAGCATTCTTAGACGATAAGCAGATCGCCACAGCCGCCGAACTCGCGGTTGGCGCGGGCGCGAAGTTCGTCAAAACAAGCACAGGGCTGCATGATAAGCCTACGACCGTGCACATGATAAAGATCATCAAAGACGCGATCGGCGACAGCGCCCTCATCAAGGCGGCAGGCGGCATCCGCGATGTGGATACGATGCTCGAAATGATCGACGCGGGCGCACACCGCTTCGGCCTCGGCGTACGCAGCGCACAGCCCATTCTGCGCGAAATAGACACACGTCTTGGGCGCGAAAGCCTGATGGACTACATCAAATAACGATTGCCCGGGGGCGCAGGCGCGCTCCTTTTTTGTGCGCAAAAAAACCGCATCCAAAGATACGGCTCTCTTGCTGTTTGACAGTCTATCGGTAAGACTGCGTGAGAATATCGATAATATCGTTTTTGGTAAGCTCGTAAATATCCACAGAATCAATGCCTACGTCGTCCACGACGATATCTGCGACGCGCTCAAAATCTCCCCGCTCCATGCCATATTCCGACAACGGCAGCTCGCGTACGCCCGTTATGTCAAGCATCTTCACCAGCCCGTTTATAAAGTTCTGTCCCACATCCCCGGCGACAGACGGCTCTCCCATGATCGTGCCGAGCTGCTCCAGCATATCCGGCACAAGCGCCTTGATCTTTTTATAATACGCCTCCGCCAGTATGATCAGGCTCGCCCCGTGCGGCAGCTTGGGAAACAGTCCGCCCAAGCACTGCCCGATGATGTGGTGCGAGGTCGTGTTGATCAGCGCCTGCGTGTATCCGCTCAGCACATCGGCCGCAAACATGATATTCGTACGCGCTTCCTCATTTTTTCCGTCTTCCGCGACGGCGGGCAGCCATTTGGTAACCAGCCGCACAGATTCCGCACCGTACATGTCGACCAGCTTATTTTTGTTCTGGTTGACAATGTAACACTCCGCTGCATGGAAAAATGCGTCGAATCCCTGATAGATCGTCAAATGCCGTGGCAGCGACGTCGTGATCTGCGGATCGATAAACGATATTTGCGGGAAGATCGCATCCACCGCAAAGTCGAGCTTTTCTCCCGTTTTTTCATTGGTGATCACACAATACGGATCGGTCTCCGTACCCGTACCCGCCGTGGTCGAGATCGCCACCACCGGCGCCGCACTGCTGATCTCCTTGCGCCCGCCCGAACCGGTGTTGGCATACTCCCACAGGTCGCCGGGGTTTTTCAGCATGATCGCGACCGCCTTGGCCGTATCAATGGTGCTGCCGCCGCCAAGCCCGACGCAAAAATCACAGCCCTCGCGCCGTGCTATCTCAACGCCCTTCATCACGTCCTCGCGTGTCGGGTTAGGCATCACATGATCGTTGATCACGACCTCCACACCGTTTGCTGCAAGAAGCCCGATCACCTGCGCCATCAGCCCCGACGGTTCGATGAATCCATCCCGCAGCACGCACAGCAGCGCCTTCTTACCGGGCAGCGCCACGCTTTTCAGTTCTTCCAGCCTTCCATTCCCGAACACGACCCGCGTCGGTATAAAATGATCCACACTAAACATTTTCCCTCACCATTCCTTTTTTATAAATTCAGCAGAAATTCTACCTCGTCCGCCGGCAGATCGTTTTCCTTGCCGATCAGCCGGGATATCACGCATATCTTTGCCGCGCTCTCCACAGATTCCAGCTTATTGAGCGCATCGTAAGCCGTTTTCCCCACAGTCAGCACACCGTGGTTTGAAAGCAGCATGATGTCCTTGCCTTTTGCAAGCACGTCCCGGGCGCCGGCATAAATATCCTCAGACCCGGGACGGCCGTAAGGAAGGACTTCCACTTCTTTGTGATCCCACAAAAGCTCCGCGTGCGCATGAGATACAAAGGGCATATTACACATGGCAAACGCAGTCAGAAAAGGCGCGTGCGAATGCACCACCCCGCCGATATCCTCGCGCAGTCCATACATCGCGGCATGCATCTTCAGCTCAGAAGACGGCGGATATACCCCCGCGACCTGCCTCTCCTGCCCGTCAAACACAGCGATCATTTCGCCCGTCAACCATTCCTTGTTCTTTCCCGACGGCGTGATATATAAGTATCCATCGCGCTTCACGGAAACATTCCCCTCATACGCGTTGGTCAGCTGTTTCTCATCCATACGCCGTGCAACGCGCAGCACTTCCCTGATCGCTTCACTATCCATTCCCGTTCCTTTCACAGCGCAAACACCCGCGCAACTTCCTCATAAGTAGGGATCGACCGGAACGAACCCTTCCTCTGCACACTGACAGAAGATACCGCGTTCGCGAACCGCGCCGCGGTAAACAGGTCTTTTTCCTTCCATATCCCGACAGCAAGCCCCGCGTTGAACGAATCCCCCGCGCCAGTCGTATCGACTGCCTTCACCTTGTAAGCCTCGATCATCTCTGCTCTTTTTCCGTCCGACGCAAATGCACCGCGCTCCCCCAGCGTGATGACTACATTCCTCACCCCTTTGCCGTGGAAAAACGCACAAGCCTCTGCCGCGCTTTTTTCGTCGTCCACCTCAAACCCGCAATATCCTGCCGCTTCGCTTTCGTTGGGTGTGATGATATCAATATATTGGTAAAAGCTCTCCGGTATCTCCTTCACCGGGGCGGGGTTAACAATGGTCACCGCGCCATATTCCTTTGCCATCTTCATGGCATATTCGCACGTTTCCATAGGCGGCATAAATTCGGTCATCACCACCTTTGCGTCCCTGATCGCGTCGCGGTTCTGTTCCACATACGCGGGCGTTACCGCCCTGTCCGCCGCGTGCACGATGCTGATCGCGTTGCCGCCGCCCTGTTCGACCAGCACAAAGGCCGACCCGCAAAACATATCCTTTGCCATACCGATACGCTCACAATTGACGCCCGCCCACGCAAGGTCTTCCTTCAAAAGCGGCAAATTCGGGTCAAGCTCCCCCATCATACTCAAAAAACAGGTAGGTACGCCAAGCCGCGCGACTGCACCGATCTGTATCGCTCCCTTGCCGCCGATGGCCATGCTCAGCGAATCGCCAAATACCGTTTCCCCCAATACCGGCAACCGCTTATTATGTACGATATAATCTACGTTAATACTTCCCACATGTGTGATCACTTTGACTACACCCCATTCCGAATAATTACATATGTGCTTTATGTTGACTTTTGTGCCTATCTCTGTTTATAATT
>NZ_JAYFPU010000110.1:0-5489 GCF_034927525.1 Christensenella sp. | reverse complement strand
TTTCACAATCGACCGGTGCGGCATACTTGTACGGCAGCCACCACTGCGCCATTGTATCTTCGCTTTTCATAACAACACCTCCGCCACTTCTGCCATTTCCCTGATCCGTACTGCTTCTTCCTTCAAAATGGCAAGGCCGGTCTTGGTGATCCGGTACTTTTTTTGCCTGTCCTTTTCCTCCGTCGCACTGATCAATCCATCCCGCAGCAGTTTGGAAATGCTCTGGTAGATCGTCCCCGCCCCCATAACGATCCTGCCGTTCGTCAGATTCTGCACATATTGCATGACCGCATATCCATGCCGTTCCTCCCGCAGCGAAAACAGGATGAAAAACATCGTTTCACTCATGGGGATATACCGTTTTCTCGCATTTTCTATTTCCATGCCCAACCCTCCTATCGCACCATGATATATCACGACGTGATATATGTCAAGTTTTTTATCCAAACGAAAAACAGCCGCAACATCGCAGCTGTTCTTCGTTTTCAATATTCTATGCTATTTCTTGGGGGTCGTTCCCTTCGCATCACCCGCCGGAGCCGATGCACCGGTCGCCTGTGCGGCTGCTGCTTTTTGTGGTTCCTGCGCGTCCGAGTCTACTGCCGGAGGCATTTTCACACCCGGCGGAAGCGGATTCTTCTTGCGCATAAAGTGGTAGATGATAAACGGTACAAATATCACGACCGCAAAACTGATGATCAGTATCGTCAGATACTGCGTTGCCGCGTCAGGGCTTGTCAGCTGCGACGGCGGCACAAACGAGATGATAAGAGCAAAGATCGATACGATCAAGCCCGCAAAAGCTAAGATCAACTTAGGCGCTTTTTTCTTGGATATCTCAAATGCACGCGGCAGCTCCTGTGTCGTATGCTTGCGCACAAGCTTGATGTACGCAAGGAAGAAGATAATATACCCTACGATGTAGATGATTACCGTCAGCGAGATCGCCGTGAAAAACGAAACGTTATTTCCGCCGCCGCCGAACGTTAATACTGCTGCCCATGCCGTTACGATCAACCCCTGCAGCAGCAGGAACTTTGTCGGAACGCCATGCTTGTTTGTCTCAGAGAGTTTTTTCGGAAGAAGGCCGTTTTTGCCCGCTTCCAACATGCCCCACGAAGGGCCGACGACCCATGCGGATACTTCTGCGATAACGCCCACCGCGATGAGTATCGCGATCACGCTCACCATCCAGTCCATCCCGCTGCCGAAGTGGTTCACCAGTCCTTCAAAGCCCTGTATCACACCTGTGGAAAGGCCAAGCTGGGCTTCCGGTACGACCGCGCCGATCGAAACGCCGCCAATCGTATTGAGCACGATCGCCAGAATGACTAAAATGATGATCGCAAGCGGATAATCCTTCTTGACGTTCTTCATCTCATTCGCGTGTGAAGCAGATGCTTCTATACCCGCATAAGCTAGGATGAACGACACGAACACCACCAGCGTATTGATTTTTGTAAAGTCCGGAATAAGCGCCTTCGCGTCAAGCGGGATCAGGCTCTTGCCACCCGTCGTAAAGAATCCGATTGCAAGGGCAAACAATACGATTGCCGGAATCATAATACCAAATACAAAACCGATCTTGGAAATTTTTGCCGTTAGCTTCGTACCCTTAAACTGCGAGAATGTCAGCGCCCAAAAGATGACCAGAACGCCCACAAATTTGATCACAGGATTGGTGTTCAGCGCATCCCAGTGCAGCACATACGAGAGTGCCCCCAGAATGAAGTAGATCATCGTCACGAATCCTACCGTGATCTGGAACCATTGGAAAAATATGTTTGCAAAGCCCCATTTTTCACCCAGCATGTTGCCCGACCACGTATATACGCCGCCGGTGTCCCATCCTTTGACTGTCGCCATCTCAGCGGAAGACAAAGCCACGGGCAAGAACCAGAGTACGCCTCCCAAAATCAGGAAGAATACAAGGGAAAAACCGGATGATGCAAACGTCGGATATTCGTATACGGTCATAACCATCGAAGCCGTGATCGCAAAGAATCCAAACAATGTCAAGTGTTTTCCGCTTTTCGCAGAATTGCTGACTGCTTTCATCTTAGTACCTCCTCATTGAACCTACAATTATATATGATATCTATTATTTTATGCGGCGGGCATACCCAGCATGCCCGCCGCGATCCATTGAATCTGCTTAGTGCGTAAAGCCCTGCGCACCCTTTTTCTTCTTGCCGGGAGCGTCGACCGTTGTGTTCTTATCCAGATATTCGATAGCCATTTTCATGTCCTCGATAAGCGCATCCGCCATGTTGTACGAAAGGTCTGCACGCACCACATAGCGCTGGATCACAACATCTGTTAAGTTTGCGGGCAGTGTATACGCCGGAACCTGCCATCCCTTCATTGCAAGGCGGTCTGCCAGCTCGTAAAGCGTCCACTTGTGCTTCCCCTGGTCCTTCAGCCTGTAGCACAGGATCGGGAGATTCTTTCCATCGTTGTATATCTCAAAGATGCCAAAATCCTCGATTGCTTTGATGATATGCTGTCCCACGTCCCTTGTGTGTCCCTGTACAAGCTTCAGGCCCTCCATACCATAGCGCAGGAAAATGTAATACTGGCCGATGATCTGGCTGCCCGAGCGCGAGAAGTTGATCGCCATTGTCGGCTGTTCTCCGCCCAGATAGTTGACGTAGAAGATAAGCCGTTCCGGCAGATATTCTTTGTTCTTCCAGAGCACCCAGCCGATGCCCGGATATACAAGGCCATATTTGTGACCTGATGTGTTGATCGAATGTACGTTCTTCAGTTGGAAATCCCATTCGAGCTTCGGATCGACAAACGGAGCAAACATACCGCCGGAAGCGCCGTCCACATGGATGCCGATCGGTACCTTCGCCGTCTTATTGTGTTTTTCAATCAGCGAGTCGAGCTTTTTGATATCGTCGAATTTACCTGTATAAGTGATGCCAAGGATGCCTACTACACCGATGGTATAGTCGTCCACATAGTCCATCACCTTATCCATATTCATGCTCATATGCTGCTCATCAAGCGGAACGAGACGCATCTCAATATCCCAATACACGCAGAATTTTTCCCAGCATACCTGATATCCGGAAGAAATAACAAGGTTCGGCTGTTTCGCTTTGGTGTCGATGCCTGCTTTTTCTGCGAGGTCACGCCACCTGAACTTCATCGCCATACCGCCCAGCATACACGCCTCGGACGATCCTACTGTGGACGTCCCCATCGCTTCGCCCTCTTTGCCGTGCCACAGGCTTGCAATGATGTTGACGCAGCGGTTTTCCACTTCCGTCATCTGCGGATACTCGGATTTATCGATCGCGTTTACCGCAAGCGTTTCACCCATCAGCTTTGTCGCTTCTGGTTCCATATATGTCTGACAGAATGTCGCCAGGTTTTGACGAGCGTTTCCTTCGTCAATCAGCTCGTCCTTGATCAACCGGTAAGCGACCTCCGCCGGAACCGATTTTTCATTCAATGCGTTGACAGGCATTGCCTCGTCCGCTTCAAATACCGCGAGGTTAGGAGATACGATTTTATCTTTCTTTAATGGTTTATTTACATGCAACATAAGTATTTCACTCCTTTATTTAGATATTGTTTCGTGGATTGTTCTTCGCGATTTGAACATTTCATGAACATTGCATGTTACTTTTTTAAACAGTACAACTTAATTTAAACAATTAATATGAATTTTATTAATGTTCGCCGCGCAATGTTTGCGTGCTGTATTCATTTATGGTTCACAAAAAGTGGTATAATAGAGTTAGAGTATAAGCGCCGCATGACGGCAGGAGAACCGGATATGTTTCACATTCTGATCGTGGAAGACGATAAAAATTTAAGACGGCTGATGGCGACCTATCTGGAACGCGAGGGCTATGAAGTATACCACGCGGGCGACGGGCAGGAAGCGATGGACATCCTCGATACGCAGCACATCGACCTCATCATCAGCGATATCATGATGCCCAATATGGACGGATACCAGCTGACGGAGGAGCTTCGCAGGGCGGAATATACGTTGCCCATCCTGATGGTCACCGCCAAAGAAACGTTTGAGGATAAGAGGAAAGGCTTCCTTGTGGGTACGGACGACTACATGGTCAAACCGCTCGACATGGAAGAAATGCTGCTGCGCGTTTCCGCGCTTCTTCGGCGCGCGAACATCGCCAACGAACACAAGCTCGAGTTCGGCGACGTGTCCCTCGATTACGATTCCCTGACCGTCACCGCGCACGGGCAGGCCTACGAGCTGCCCAAAAAAGAATTTTACCTGCTCTTCAAGCTGCTCTCCTACCCCAAAAAGATATTTACGCGCCAACAGCTGATGGACGAAATATGGGGCATGGAGGCAGAAGCCGACGAGCGTACGGTGGACGTGCACATCAAGCGCCTGCGCGAAAAATTTGACGACCTTCCTGAATTTAAGATCATCACCATCCGCGGGCTTGGATACAAGGCGGAAAAGAACGTATGAAACACAAATTCATCCCACCCATCAACATGCGCAACATCTCCTCCATCCAATTAAAGTTTGTGATGGTCTTTGTTGGTATTTTATTGATCGCGTGTGTGGCCTCTATGGTCGTCGTTTCCGCGTTCATGCAAAGCGCGCTCTTAAAAGACATCGAAGAACGCCTATCCTCGACCTCCAAAAGCATCAGCCGGCTCGCGGAAGAAACAAACCTGCCCTTAGAAGAGATCATAGGAATCGTCGGCAATGCTTATTACGATATCCACGTTTACGACGCGGCAACTATGGAGCTGCCAAGCGGCATGGATGAAGAAAAACTAACGACCTTAAAGCCCGGACAAATTTATTTTTCCACCGATAAAACACAGTCTCAAAGGCTGCCTCTCGGCGTGCTCAAGGTACGGGATTCCTACCTTGTCATGACGTCTCACACCGAAAACAACGAGATCCTCTATTTCCGCAATATCGCGTTTATGGTACTCGTCATTTGCGCGGGCATCGGCTCCATCCTGATGCTACTCGCGGTCACGCACATTACCAAGCCTGTCAAGCGCCTATCGCGTGCAACAAAGGAAGTTGCCAAGGGCAATTTTGATATCTGTGTCGATTACGACGCACAGGATGAGATCGGTCAGCTGACGCATAACTTCAACCTGATGACGAATGAACTGAAAAACATGGAATACCTGCGCAAGGATTTTGTAAGCAATGTTTCGCATGAATTCAAAACGCCCATCGCGTCCATACAGGGCTTTGCCCAGCTTTTGAAAACAAAAGACCTGACGCAGGAAGAATTTGACGAATATACGGATGTGATCATCAGCGAAAGCATACGTCTCTCCAAGCTGTCTGAAAACCTTTTAAAGCTTTCCCGTCTGGAAAAACAGGTGATCCCTCCGCAGGGCGCCGAATTTTCGCTGGACGAGCAAATTCGCAAAACATTATTGCTCTTAGAGCGCGAGTGGAGCGCAAAAGAGCTCGATCTGGACATCGACTTAGAGAACGTCCTCTACACCGGAAACGAAGA
>NZ_JAYFPU010000077.1:0-5093 GCF_034927525.1 Christensenella sp. | reverse complement strand
CCGTGCGACAGAGCACGGCATTTGCATTTCGGGCGAACCCAAGGCGGCAAAAGAGGCTGCGGACATCATTGAAGTGCTGAAAAAAATGTACAATAAGAACGAGACGATCGGCGAGAGCACCATCGGTTATGCGATGGAACTTGTGAACGAAGGACATCAGGAGATGGTGAATGAAATGATGTCCGATGTCGTGGCGATCACGTCGCGCGGCAAGCAGATCAAATGTAAATCCTACGGGCAAAAGGAATACATCAAGGCAATCAAGGACAATACGGTTGTGGTGTGCGTCGGCCCGGCAGGAACAGGAAAAACGTATCTGGCGATGGCAATGGCTGTTGTCGCGCTCAAAAACAAGCAGATATCGCGTATCATCCTGACGCGTCCGGCGGTAGAGGCGGGAGAAAAGCTCGGCTTTTTGCCGGGAGACATGCAAAACAAGGTAGACCCGTATCTGCGGCCGCTATATGACGCGCTTTATGATTTTATGGGCGCCGAGGCGTATGCGCGCCTGGCGGAAAAGGGTACGATCGAGGTGGCGCCGCTCGCGTATATGCGCGGACGCACGTTGAGCGATGCGTTTATCATCCTGGACGAGGCGCAAAACTGTACGATGGAACAGATGAAAATGTTTTTGACGCGGTTTGGTGAAAACTCGAAAGTCGTCGTGACGGGGGATATCACGCAGATCGACCTCCCGAAGGAGCGTTCGTCCGGACTGAAGAAGGTAACGGGCATCCTTAAGAATATTGACCACATCGGGATCGTCAACCTTACGAACAAGGACGTTGTGCGGCACCCGCTGGTGAAAAATATCGTCAAGGCGTTTGAAAAGTACGAGAACAGGCAGCAAAACACGATCGTATAGCAAAGCGGTTAGGGGACTATATGGCTTTTAAAAACGAAAGAAGTAAAAAAGCAACTGTGAACCTGCTGATGGCAGTCGGTTCGCTTGCCGTATGTATTGCGATCGCGCTGGTTTCGATCACCCCGCAGACGTACGATATTTCCGTAGGGGAGATATCGAACCAGACCATTACCGCACCCAAAGACGTGGTGGATGAAGTGACCACGCAGGCAAAGATCGAGGAAGCACAGGCGCAGGTGGGGCCGTCTTACAAAAAGGACGCGGACATCACCCAGCAGTCGAGCAAAAAGCTCAGTGAGGACTTTGCGGCTTTCGAAAAAGCGCGCGCACAGGCGCAAAGCATATACGAACAAAAGGAACAGGAAAAAGCCGATGCAGTGCAGCAGGAGATCGATAAGGTGCAGCAGGCGAATGCGGCGCAGACAGACCCGGTCGCAACGCCGGCTCCGGTGCCCACGCCTTACACGCCGGCGGTGTTTGATCCGGCTAACGTGGAGTGGGACAAACTGCTGACGCAGGAGCAGATCACTGAAATAAAAGATATCCTGCCCGATTATATCGACAGCACGCAGTTTTACCATATCCTGTCTATGACGGCAAAGCAGCTTTCCAATTTGCAGGAGGCGGTATCCGGCGAGGTTGAAAACCTTCTTTCCAAGGGCATCACGAGCGACGAGCTGGACCAGACGAAAAGCGATGCGATACAGGATATCGAGGAGAAGCTCGATCTGACCGAGACGATGCGCAGCCTTATGGTGGCTGTGATCTCCAACGATTTGACGGCCAACGTTGTGTTCGACGAAACGGCGACAAAAGAGGCGCGCGATAAGGCGGCGGCGCTTGTTACGCCAAAAATGTATAAAAGTGGGCAGAATATCGTTGTGAAAGGCGAGATCGTCGGCGATGCGGAATACGGCGTGCTGAAATCGCTGGGGCTTTTGAGTACGGAATCAACTTCGATAAGGCCGTATTTTGGCATTATCCTTTATATTGTACTGGCATATGTTTTGTACGCTGTGTTTTTGGCCGTGTTCAACAGGCGGCTGCTGATGAATACCAAAAAAATTGCCATTCTTGCGATATTGACGGCCGCTGCTTATGGCGCGACTGCGCTCGCACAGCTTGTGGCGATCCATATCTTCCCGATCTTCTTGTTTGTGATATTGGGAGCAGTGCTGCTGTCGCCCAAAAATGCGCTGCTATACAGTGTGTTCCTGTCGCTGCTTTTGGTGAGCGTTACAACGGGCGGGCAGGAGATGTTCAGCGAAGCGTCGCTTATGCTGCTGCTGATCACAATGATGGGAAGCTTCTTTGCGGTCTATACATTAAAGGATATGCGCTACCGTTCGCGGCTGGTGCTCGGCGGGCTCACCGCCGCCATACCGGGCGTGGTGGTCGTATTGATCGTGTGGATGCTGCAGGTGCCCATCGTCGGAGACCAGGCGCCAAATGTACAGCAGCTGCTCAACAGCATGGCAATGCTCGCGATCAGCGGTGTGATGTGTGGTATTATAAGCATTGGCGTGCTGCCGCTCTTAGAAAATGCTTTCAAGCTGACGACGCCGACCAAGCTGCTGGAGCTTTCCGACCCGACCCATCCGCTGACCAAGCGGCTGATGATCGAAGCGCCGGGAACGTACCATCACAGTATTTTGGTGGCGAATCTGGCGGAGGCGGGCTGTAACGCGGTTGGCGGCTTTGCTTTGCTGGCGCGTGTGGGCGCCTATTTCCACGACGTAGGCAAGGTGGAAAACCCGTTGTTTTTTAAGGAAAATCAGCGAAACAATGTCAATCCGCACGATAAGATCGAGCCAAAGGACAGTGCGGCGATCATCAGAAAGCACGTGCCGGACGGTGTGGCAATGCTCAAAAAATATAAGATGCCGGGCGAGATCATCGACATCGTCCGTAACCATCATGGAAATGGCACAGTTGGGTACTTCTATTACGAGGCGCTGAAACAGGACGAGAACACAGATATAGAGGACTACCGCTATGCGGGCAGTCCGCCGGACACCAAAGAAGGCGCGATCGTGATGCTGGCAGACATCGTAGAGGCTGCCGTAAGAAGCCTTGACGACCCGAGCAGGGAAGAAATATCTGATATGGTGCACAAGCTGATCAAGGCAAGGTATGACGAAGGACTTCTCGATCGCACGCCGCTCAACAGGCGTGATTTGCGCGATATCGCGGAAGCGTTCATCAATATCTTTGACGGTGTATACCACCAGCGCATCAAGTACCCGGACATCAAGATACACGGAGCGGAAGATGAAGATCATATTCTCTGATGAACAGAAAAAAATAGAATTTACAGACGAAATGCGCGACGCGATCAAGAGGACGCTTGAGGCCGCGCAGTGCGAAGCGGGGATGGCGTGCTGCGTCAATATCCTGCTGACGGATAATGAGGGCATCAGGGATCTCAACAGCGAGTTTCGGGATATCGACAAGGAAACGGATGTGCTTTCGTTCCCGGCGTACGAGCTTAGTGGGCTGTTTGCAGAAAGCATTGACGATATCGATCTGGAATATGTCGATGAAGATGTGTTTTTGGGGGATATCGCGATCTCTCTGCCGCGCGCACAGCAGCAGGCAGAGGAATATGGGCATTCGCTCGTGCGGGAAATGGCGTTTTTAGCGCTGCACGGGACGTTGCATCTTTTGGGGTACGACCATATGACGCCCGAAGAAGAAGCGTGTATGACGCAAAAGCAGCGCGAGATACTGGAGTCGGTTAGCATTGGCAGGTAGGGACATGGACGAAAAAGAAACCGAGAAAAAATACAGACCAAAAAAATCATTGATGAACAGCTTTAACCATGCAATCAATGGTTTTTTACAGTCGTTTAAAATGGAACGCAATATGAAGATACACATTGCGCTTGCCGTAGTGGTCATCATTGCCGCGCTGGTGACGCAGGTGACGCGTTTTGAGATGATGGCGCTGGTGCTTGCTATCGCGTTTGTAATCTTTGCGGAGCTTGTGAATACCGCGGTGGAGGCGGTGGTAGATATTGCCACGCACAACCAGTACAATGAGCTTGCGCGTCTCGCAAAGGATGTGTGTGCGGGCGCTGTGTTCGTGGCTGCCATGTGCGCGCTTGTCATCGGGTATCTGGTTTTTTTCCGTAAGCTGTATACATATTCTTACCTATCCGTCAATTATATCAACAACCTATCGGGATATATTACTTTTGCGGCATTGGTACTGGTGTTCATCGCCGTGATCATCCTAAAGTCGCGTTCCATGAAAAAAGGCGGCAACTATGTACAGGGAGGCATGCCCAGCGGGCATACTGCCTTTGCGTTCGCTCTTTTTACGGCGATCGCGTTTGTCTCGGGCGATCCGGTATCTTCGACGTTTGCCGCGGTACTGGCTTTGATCGTGGCGGAAAGCCGTATGGAGACCAAGGTGCACACGTTTGCAGAGGTATTAGTAGGCGCGTTCATGGGCATTGGCATCACGGTCATCGTCTTTGAGCTCGCGGAATTGTTTGTGTTTTAGGAAAGGGATCAAATGGAATTTAAATCAGGATTTATTGCACTGCTGGGAAGCCCTAACGTAGGGAAATCGACGTTGCTCAATGCTCTGGTGGGAACGAAGGTCGCTATTGTTTCCAAAAAACCGCAGACCACGCGCAACCGTATAACAGGCGTGCGAACGCGGGAAGAATACCAGATGGTGTTTATGGATACGCCGGGGCTGCACACACCAAAAAACAAGCTGGGCGAATTTATGGTCAAGACTGCGGAAACAACTGCGCGCGACGTGGACGCCGTGCTTTTTCTGGTGGACGCCAAGGTTGGCGCGCGCGAGCGGGACATGGAGATACTGAATAAGCTGGTGCAACAAAAGGGCGCGCCGCTTATTATAGCGCTCAACAAGATCGACGCGGTGGACGCAGAGCGCATCGAGGAAGTGGAAGCTTCCCTAAAGCCGTTCGACAAAAAGATCATACGTATTTCGGCGGCGCAGGCGCTGGGGCTTAATGCGCTTGTCGAGGAGCTGAAAACATACCTTGTGGAAGGGCCGATGTATTATCCGGAGGATATGGTCTCCGACCAGCCGGAGCGCGTGTTTGCGGTGGAGCTGATCCGTGAAAAAGCATTGAAAAGTATTGGCAAAGAGATACCGCACGGCATTGGCATTGAAGTCGAAAAAATGCAGTATGACGAGCAAAAGGAAATTTATAACATCGACGCGGTGATCTATTGCGAAAAGGAT
>NZ_JAYFPU010000120.1:0-7306 GCF_034927525.1 Christensenella sp. | reverse complement strand
GATCCACCCGGATGACCGGAGGCGGCCTTGCCAATCATTTTAACAATATCTTTGCGGATATCCTTGGCTGTTGCTTCTAATTTTCCCATAAAGTTCTCCTTCGAAAAGATTTCTATCTCAAGCCCAATACCATCATTGGGCCAGGACATCTATTTACCGGGCTAATTTAGCCCAAAATAACCAGAATTTAAAATTTCCGCCTCGAGATGGGCATCCCCCATAAAGGTGTACACCCGGGGAACCCGTTTGTTCACCATACAGACCAGCTCGTAATTGATGGTCCCCAGCTTTTTCGCCAGCTCATCCACAGCGATGTTCTCCCCAAAAAGCTCAACCTCATCAAAAAGGGCCACATCCTTAAGGTCAGTAATGTCCACAGTGCATTGATCCATACAGATATTGCCCACTACCGGAGCCCGTTTACCTTTAATCCAGACTTCTGCCCCCTTGCCCGACAACATCCGGGTATACCCATCGGCATAACCCACAGGAAGGGTGGCAATCACCCGATCCTCTGTGGCAATGTACTGTCGCCCATAGCCCAGGGAATCTCCGGCGTGAATGGTTTTGATATGGACAATCCGGGTTTTAAAAGTCATCACAGGCTTTAGGGGCAGGCGCTCTTTCTTGACCTCATCCGAGGGATAAAGGCCATAGAGAATGATCCCAGGCCGAACGCCATTAAAAATGGTCTTCTCAAAATCCATGATGGCGGCACTGTTTTCCACATCTTTTAAGGGAATGGTAATTCCCCGTTCCTTTAAACCCTTCACCACCTCGGCATAACGGGACAGCTGGAGATGGGTAAAGGTTTTATCGGCACAATCTGCCGTGGCAAAATGGGTAAACATCCCTTTAACGGTAATTCCCGGCAGCTCAGCAATCTGAGCGATGGCCTCCACCGCCTCATGCCATTGCCAGCCAATTCGGCCCATTCCCGTGTCCACCTTCACATGAACCGGGCAGACACAGCCTTCGGACACACAGTAATCGGACAGTGCTTTGGCAAACTCATATTGGTACACCGTTGGCTCGATATCCCACTCTACCAAATCCGGTATGGTATCCTCCGCTGTAAAGCCCAAAAGCATGATACTGCTCCGATCAATACCCTTTTGACGCAGGGCAATGGCTTCATCCAAAAAGGCTACTGCAAAGGCATCAATCCCCTCATCCTGAAGGGTTTCCACCACCTCAATGCCATGACCATAGGCATCGGCTTTCACCACACCGATAATGGTTGCCCCGGGGCCCACCAGCTTCTTAATGCCATTCAGATTATAAATCAAGTTTTCCAGATTAATCTCTGCCCAGGTTGGACGATGGGGTGGCAGTTCCAAAACCTCGCCTAAGTTATCATAAATTCCCATACTTTTCCTCCTCAGCTTGCCGTTGCACTGACTAAGGCCAGCACCAACCGGCTGGCATTGGCCACCGATTCTTCAAAATGGGCATCATAGGTCGCCTCAAGGGCCTCGTCTGCATGATCGGAAATACTGCGAATAATCATAAAGGGAATCCCATTCACCCAGGCTGTCTGGGCCACGGCGGCCCCCTCCATCTCCACACAGGCCCCGGAAAGTTCTGTGGCCAGGGCCGCTTTAAGCTCCCCTGAGGCCACCACCCGGTCTGCAGTCAGTACCCGGCCAGCCAAAGCTGGAATCCCCAGCCCTGCTGCAGCCGCTTTAGCTTTAGACAATAAATCCGGGTCTGCTTCAAAGAGGCGCATCCCCATTTCAGGGATTTCTCCCAGGGCAAAGCCGGCTGGGGTGGCATCCATGTCGTATTGCATGGCATCCTTAGAAAGGACAATATCCCCCACATCCAGGCCACTGGCTAAGGCCCCGGCAACCCCCAGATTGATGAGGCAATCCACCCCATAGCAATCAATGAGGATCTGGGTGCACAGCGCAGCGTTCACCTTTCCCACACCACATTGTACCGCGGTTACCTCTTTACGATTTATTTTTCCAGAAACAAAGGTCATCCCAGCCTTGGTAAAGGTGGTGGACTCCGTCATGCTTAATACAATACCCTCGACTTCTTCCTTCAGTGCTGCTATTATTCCAATCATTTTTCATTCTCCCTGACGAGTAGTACCACGGCTTCTGATGCAATGCCTTCCTCACGTCCGGTAAAGCCAAGCTTTTCTTCCGTGGTTGCCTTGATGTTCACCTGGTCCACCGTTGTACCCAGGGCCGCGGCTACCCGCTTTTTCATCCCCGGTATATAGGGTGCACATTTAGGTTTTTGAGCGATGATGACCGCATCCACATTGCCGATGCCATAACCGGCACCAGCCATCATGGCTGCCACATCCTCTAGAAGCTTGATACTATCCGCATCCTTATACGCTTTGTCAGTATCTGGAAAATGTTTGCCGATATCTCCCTGGCCAAGAGCGCCGAGTACCGCGTCCATAATGGCATGGGTGAGAACATCCGCATCGGAATGGCCCAAAAGGCCCATCGAATGCTCGATTTCTACTCCGCCGAGAATCAGCTTCCGTCCTTCCACCAGCTGGTGGACATCGTAGCCAATTCCAATTCGCATGGGATTCATAACCCATCCTCCGTTTCTTGGGAATCACTAATCACGAAGCATTAGTTTCATCCTATTGTTAATTTAACCACAATCATCCTTTAAAGTATAGCCATTCTTGAACAAAATCGAAAATGGTAACCCATTACAGCAAAATATTACTGATTTTCCCCCAATATTTTGAAGTTATTTCTTCTTTATTTTTTATTTTGTAAAAATACTTCTCAATTGCTTTTTGTTCAGCGGCTTATAGGAATTATTATAGCACTTTTTTTCACAGAGGGGTAGGGGTTCTATGGCTCACCACATCTGAGTACTGTCACATATTATTCAGGTTTGTATTTTCCATTTACTTTTTTGAATATATTTGATATAATTTTATTAAAAGAATAATGAAAAGGATAATGTGGTGAGAATCCACAACATGATTGAATCGGGATGCCTTTATAGGATGTGTCCGATAATCTGAATTGATTAATTCAGGGATATCATGTTTCTATGCTATCCCGGATAACGGGATTTTTTTATTGCATAATATCTACAGCTCAATACAATTTTTGTTTTGAAAGGGATGAGTCCATTGTGCCAAAATCAAGATTAATTGCGTTTTGAAAATTTATTTACTGCCACATAGTACATTATGAAACGAGAGGGTTATTATGAAAAAAACAACAATCAGTCTATTGATCGTTTTCTTAATTGCGCTACTATCTGTATGTCCCGTTTTTGCAAATGAAGAATCCACCCTTGTCAACGATCAAGAATTAATCGAAAGCGAAATCCAGTCTAGAGAGTTGAACTTATGGGATCGTCGAAGCTTCAGCTTTTCTTTTGATGCCAGCTCAAGGGCAACGATGGAGAAAGCATTGCAATCTGCCTTAATCACAGCAGCGTCGACTGGCATTGGTTCACTTGGAGGGACCCCTGGTGCAATGCTTGGCGGTGGTCTCGGCGCCTTTATTACTACTTTTGCAAATGATTCTACAGACCAATACTACTCCGTTTTCGGCAACACCGGCTACGGCTCTGTTACTGTTGCTCGTTATCAAAATAAATTAAGGGCTGGAGTCTATCTTTATTCAGATGCAAACCATGCTCATTTAGTCTATCGAAATACCTATGCAACTAATAATTTCAAATAAGTGTACATCATGAAGAAAGGATTCCTCAGGTCATTCATACTGTTTACAATAGTTGTAATTATCCAGCTAATGGCCATTATTCTTGCGAAATTAATATCTCATGATATTCGATGGCCTATATCCAATTTTAGTGCTTTTTTCAGTCCACTACGATCGGTCATTTTTCCACAGCTTACCCTGTCCACTATTTTCACATTCATTGTTATACTCGTACTACAGAGAAAAAAGTAAAGAATTATCTTTTCTCCACTAAGAACACAGGCAAAAGAGTTCTATTCTTTGTCTGTGTTCTTTTACCCGTCCTGCAGTTTGGAGCTGTGACAATCAATGTTTTAAAAGCAGCCTGTCTGAAAAAAGCATCACCGACAGCGGCGAAACCGTCCCTTCCTATATTTCTCCAAATCCGCCTTCCACCAAAGCCACCAGGGCATCCACGGCTTCTACTTCATCGGGTCCATTCCCGGTAATTTTAATCCTCGTCCCCATGGTGAGGGTCATGCTCATAACATTAATAACGGATTTTGCATTCCCTTCCTTGGAGGGCTCCGTCATCCGGGTGATTTTCAAATCCGCCTGGTACTGGCCAGCGACCTTGGTAAATTCTGCTGCGGGACGGGCATGAAGTCCCGTGGGATTAACGACTTTCACTTCTTTTGCATACATATTTTTTCCTCCTGATTAAACAACAAGGCACGGCAGTAGGGGAACCGCCGCGCCTTTGCTTCGGCCACCCTAGGGGAGGGTAGCCATATCTGAATCTTGCGAGATCAGCAAATTAATTTGTAGTTCCTATAGGAACAATTCGTCCTGGAGCTTACGCAGCTGGACAATGAGGTTATCATTATTCAGGATAACATCATCATAGGTGATCACGTCGCCTGCCTTTTTATCCACGGTGAGCTGGGTTTTCTTATCCACCAGGCCCATGGGCAGGGCATTCTGTGTATCCGCTTCCGCCGCGGCCATGAAGGTTCCGCGGATGGTGTAGCCACCGATGCCGTCTAACATATCTCCGGCCTTCATATCCTTTTTAGCCACAGCAATGGTTTCTGCCACACGGCCAGCCCGGGGAACGATGGTGGGTTCGTGGTCGATGCAAGCCTTGGCCACGGACATGGGGGTTTCCAGGGAAGTTAAGTGATAGGGGCGATACAGGGTGTAATTGGGACCAGGTCCCATGCTGAGGTAGGTTAATTCTGCAGCGATATCCGGCTGATCGGTGCCGATGATGACGAACACCCCCGGGGCTACGCCATTGACGTATTCAATAACGCCATAGTTATCCAGAACCCCGCCCCGACCTTCGCTCTTCAGGCTCAGGACATCATTTAATCCTTTGACATCACTTTCCGGACCATGGGCACCGGTGACATCAGGTACAAAACCCGTGGCATTGGCCATAGCAGTCATTTCCACCATGGTCTTGGTTCCATCCTTAAAGGCACAGATCATCTTGGGAGAGGCGCCCTTTTCCTTTGCGATTTCCGCCACAGTATCGGGGTTACATTCCAGGGCCAGGGCATTGTTTTTCCCTTTCCCAACAACCTTGACATCAAAGCCTAAGCCCTTGGCATAATCGTACATTTCAATGACGGCACCGGGTTCATCCCCGGCAGATCCCGTGTACACTACGCCGGCGTTATTGGCCAATTTCCAGAGGAGATGTCCGATACACACATCGGTTTCAACATTGAGCATACAGATATGTTTGCCGGCGTTAATGGCATCCATGGCAACCTTCGCCCCCACTTCCGGCACACCGGTGGCATCCACCGCACAATCGATGATATCACACTTTGTGGCGATTTCATTATTACTGGTGACGATGAATTTACCCTCCGCCAAGAGCTTGTTGGCTTCTTCAACGGTTTGGGCTTCAACAAAATCCACCCCTTCGGTATAGCCAGAATCCAGATAGGCCCGCTTGGCATTATCCAGTACCACATCCACAACAACCACGGGATCCATCCCCTTCATGGTCGTCATCTGTGCGGCCATTCCGCATCCCATCTGTCCAGCACCGACAATGCTGGCCTTTATGGATTTTCCCTCTGCTTCCAGTTGCTCCAACTTCACGCTCATGTTAATCATGTGTCATACCTCTTTCTATCATATAATATTTATTGATGGCTTATTGAAAATGAATCTCAAAGGAATCTCCCACCTGTATCTCAGGAACGATACCACCGCCGTCCAGTTCCATCTGGCCTGGCAGCTCAACGTCAGCATATCCTGAAAACTTCAGGGTGCAATGCCCCATACTGGCCAGGGTATGGTTGGCCTCCGCCCCTACGGCAGTTACCCTGTAGGCGCTGTTCCCCAAAATGACCTGGTCTCCCGGGGCGACATCCCGCTCCAATTCACACTTGGTGTGCAATACGGCCATTTCTGCCAAAGCCGCCGGTGCGTTATCATTAAAGACAATGATAAACCCACCTTCCTCTGCTAAATCCTGAACCAGTGGCCCGATATCCACAACATCGGTTTTGAACATCTTTAATGCTCCTTCTACTTTTTAATACAGCCCGATACTGAAGGCGAAGGCAATCAGCACCGCGATGGGGCCAGTGGCCAAACGCTCAAAGAGCACGGCGGGCACGCCAGCATCAATGGTTTCAGGTTCCGCTTCACCCAGGGATAAACCAACGGGGATAAAGTCACACCCAACCTGGGCATCGATGGCGAAGAGTGCCGGCAAGGCCAGGGAAGGATTAATGGCACCGCGGCCAATTTGTTCCCCAATGAGCACCCCGACCACCTGGGCAATGACTGCCCCAGGTCCGATGATGGGCGAAATAATGGGGATGGCACAGATAATGGAAACCACCAGCAAACCCGGCAGGGTATTTGCTAAGGGCGAAATGGTATTGGCAATCCAATCCCCCAGACCAGACCCCTGGATAATCCCGATGAGCATGGCCACAAAAGCCATGAAGGGCAGGATATTTCGGATGACCATATCAATGGTATCCCGACCGGCCTGGAAGAATTTTGCAACAACACCACCAACGCCCTTTCCTAACCGAACCAGGAAGCTTTCCTTCTTCCCATCATTGGCCTTTGATGCACCATCCTTCTTTTCTTTCGTCGCTTCTGCTGCCGCTGTGTCCACCGGGGTATCTCCGGCATCTGCCAACTGGACACCCCCAGGCTTAACATCGGAAACGTAAATGTCTTCCATGATATACTTGGCCAAGGGACCACTCTGACCCACCGCCGTTAAGTTAATGGTGGGCACCCGTTTCTTGGGGTATACCCCACACCGGGCTGTTCCGCCACAATCGATGATCACACAGGCAAATTCATCGTCCGCCACACCTTTGGAGAAACCATCCACAGCCTCTGCACCGGTCAGCTCCGCAATCCGCTGTGCTAAAGGATCGATGCCGCCACCCGTCACCGATACAATTTTATTTCTTTTTTCCGTAGGCTGAATAACCAGTGGTCCCCCCCAGCCATTGGGTCCTTTAGTGATTTTTACTGCCTTATACATTTGCATTCGCCCCTTTCTTCATAAACCGGATGGTCAGACGTTCGCACACCACCCCACGGATGAGGATGACGATGAGCCCGACAATAAAGTACCGAATAGCTAAGGGTCCTAGGTCCTTACCCAAAGTGGT
>NZ_JAYFPU010000257.1:0-3551 GCF_034927525.1 Christensenella sp. | reverse complement strand
TGCCACGCTCTTTTTCTTCCGGCGCTTTGTCGATCTCATCATATTTTGTTGCTTGCGCTTTTCCGCTCTTTGACAGTACCGATGTGATCGCTGCTGTCAGCGTTGTTTTTCCATGATCGACGTGACCGATCGTTCCGACGTGTACATGCGGTTTGTTTCTCTCAAACTTACCCTTTGCCATTGCTTTGTTCTCCTTATTCCTTGTTAATTTTCATTTTTCAGTGGATATCGGCCACTGTATTTTTGCCGTGCATGAAGTCCATCCGCATGCGCGTTGTGCATGCGCGCATGGCTTATTTCTTTTCTCCGGTAACCTTCTCAATCATGCTTTTCGGAACCGGTTCATAATGGTCGAACTGCATAGAGAAGTTGCCGCGTCCCTGCGTCCTTGAACGAAGGTCTGTCGCATAACCGAACATCTCGGATAACGGAACCATCGCACGGATGATCTGTCCGCCGCCACGCGCTTCCGTACCTTCGATACGTCCGCGACGTGAGTTTACGTTACCCATAACGTCTCCGAGGTAATCCTCGGGAACAACGACTTCGACTTTCATCATCGGCTCGAGCAGGATGCTGCCGCCCTTCGCGAACGCTTCCTTGATCGCCATAGAACCCGCGATCTTAAATGCCATTTCAGATGAGTCGACTTCGTGGTACGAACCGTCGATCAGCGTAACCTTGAAGTCCATTACCTCGAACCCGCCAATCAGGCCGCTCTTTGCCGCTTCCTGAATACCGCTGTCAATAGACGGGATGTATTCCTTCGGAATAGAACCACCAACGATCTTGCTCTCAAAGACATAACCGCTGCCCGGCTCTAGAGGCTCCACATGGATCTTACAATGACCGTACTGACCCTTACCACCCGACTGGCGGACATACTTGCCTTCCACGTCGACAGGCTTGGTCATGGTCTCTCTGTAAGATACCTGAGGCTTACCAACAGATGCTTCTACCTTAAATTCACGCATCATACGATCTACGATAATCTCCAGATGAAGCTCACCCATACCTGCGATGATCGTCTGGCCTGTCTCCTCATCCGTATAAGCACGGAATGTCGGGTCTTCTTCAGCCAGCTTTTGCAGCGCAACAGACATTTTCTCCTGTCCTGCTTTTGTCTTGGGTTCGATCGCGACCTGAATAACCGGATCGGGGAACACCATGTTCTCCAAAATGATCTGCTGTTTGTCATCGCATAGCGTGTCGCCCGTTCCAACATCTTTGAAACCGACTGCCGCTGCAATGTCTCCCGCTTCGACTTCGTCAACCTCTTCACGATGGTTTGCGTGCATACGAAGGATACGACCGATCCTCTCGCGCTTGCCCTTTGTCGAGTTCAGCACATAAGAACCGCTGCGCACCTTACCGGAATACACGCGGAAAAACGCGAGCTTACCGACAAACGGGTCAGCCATGATCTTAAATGCCAGTGCCGAGAACGGCCCGCTCACATCTGGCGCACGCTCGATCTCTTCGTCCGTACCCGGCTTGATACCTTTGATAGCCGGCACGTCAAGCGGCGACGGCATCAGCTCAACGATCTTGTCAAGCAGAGGCTGTACACCTTTATTCCTGTACGCGCTGCCGCAGCATACGGGGATAAGAGCTCCCGCGATCGTGCCTTTGCGCAGCACCTTGATGATCTCTTCTTTGGAGATATCTTCGCCTGCAAAATATTTCTCCATGATAGACTCGTCATGATCCGCGACCGCTTCAATCAGCTTTTCGCGATATTCGTCCGCCATTTCTTTCATATCGTCAGGGATATCTACTACGTCAAACTTCGTTCCCGTAGCGTCGTCGTTCGGATAGACGATTGCTTTCATCTCAACGAGGTCTACGATTCCTCTAAACGTATCTTCCACACCAATCGGAAGCTGCAGCGGAACAGGGTTCGCGCCCAGTCTTTCTTTGATCATGTCTACAACATTATAGAAGTCAGCACCCATGATATCCATCTTGTTAACAAACGCCATACGAGGAACGCCGTACCCCTCAGCCTGTCTCCAAACCGTTTCAGACTGCGGTTCTACACCGCCCTTTGCACAAAATACTGCAACAGCGCCGTCAAGCACGCGCAGCGAACGCTCAACCTCAACCGTGAAGTCAACGTGTCCGGGCGTGTCAATGATATTGATCTGGTGCCCTTCCCACTGCGTCGTTGTTGCAGCGGAAGTAATCGTGATACCCCTTTCCTGTTCTTGCTCCATCCAGTCCATGACTGCGTTACCGTCATGGGTATCACCAATCTTGTATGTTCTGCCCGTATAAAAAAGAATACGTTCGGTGGCAGTTGTTTTGCCGGCGTCGATATGCGCCATGATACCAATGTTTCTTACTTTTTCAAGCGGAAATTTTCCAGACATTGTATCTCCTTTCCCTTCGATAAAAACTTATTTCAAACTTAATTGTTTACCTACTCACACAGCATATATTATACACACAATACAAGGCGTATCCGCGCATTTCACAGTATATTTACCAATGGTTCATATACTTTTTACAGTTCGTAATTTTCAATACACGCTGCCGGGTGTTCGCACAAATAATAGGTCGCGGTTTTAAAAGGCACAATCCTTCTAAAACCGCTTCCTGACTATCTCATGCAATTTCAGAACATGCTTACCAGCGATAATGTGCGAACGCCTTGTTCGCTTCCGCCATCTTGTGCATGTCTTCCTTCTTCTTCACGCTTGCGCCTGTGCTGTTTGCAGCATCCATGATCTCCGAAGCCAGTCTTTCGCGCATCGTGCGCTCCGAGCGCTTGTTGGAGAACAGCGCCAGCCAGCGGATCGCCAGCGTCTGACGGCGTTCGGGGCGAACTTCCATCGGAACCTGGTATGTCGCGCCACCCACGCGTCTTGCCTTAACTTCTAATACAGGCATTATGTTTTCCATGCAGGAATTGAACACCTCAACAGCGTCCTTCCCTGTCTTTTCTTTGATAATATCAAACGCGTCGTAACAAATCCTCTGCGCAGTTCCCCTTTTGCCGTCCACCATGATCTGGTTGATCAACTTGGTCACAACTGTGCTGTTATACATAGGATCCGCTATTACCTCACGTTTCGGTACTCCACCACGTCTAGGCATCGAAAAGCCCTCCTTATAAAATCACTAGAATAATTTCTTGGTTAACTGCTTTCATTCCTGCCTCACCCGCCATATCTTGCCCGTCTACTTGCTCAAACAACAGACGCGCTTCGCGCCGTCTAACTCGCATACGCCGGGCAACACAATGCCTGGTGCTATTACGGGCATCGCTTATGCCAATGCATCTACTCCGGCAGAAGGGACGCATGACTTGATCCCGACGCCTTTGCAAGCGTAGTGCGCAGGCTCGGGAGGCAAATTATCGTTCCGTCTGACGGTAAACGATACCGGTAAGCAACAGAATATGCAGCTTATTTCTTCGGCATTTTCGCGCCATAGCATGAACGCGACTGCTTACGATCCGCAACGCCCGCTGTATCGAGCGCGCCACGGACTATATGATATCTTACACCCGGCAGATCCTTAACTCTTCCGCCTCTGATCAGAACAAC
>NZ_JAYFPU010000296.1:0-7197 GCF_034927525.1 Christensenella sp. | reverse complement strand
ATGAACATGCCGCTCATCATGGGCGAAGGCGGCGCGCAAAGCAGGATATGGAGGCAGATCATATCCGACGCTCTCGGCATCCCCGGTATTTACATGAGCAACTCGATGGGCGCACCGGTGGGCGACGCGATCCTCGCGGGCGTGGGCGCAGGCGTATTTAAGGATTGCAACGTAGTAAAAGACTGGGTCAAGCTTTCGGATGAAACAGAGCCGGACGCGAAGAACCATGAAATATACAATGATATGTACAAGATATACCGCGAGCTTTATGAGCAGGTCAAGGACAGCTACAAGGACCTTGTGCCGCTGGTCAAAAAGATCGACGCCCGCAAACAAGACAAAGATAATTAATGCAAGTTTTTAATATTTTACTGTAAGGTAAAAAAAAGAAAATGGAGGAAAAGAAATGAAAAAAGTAGTTAGTCTCATCGTAGTAGTGTTGATGGCAGTTGCGATCTTCGCAGGCTGTACAGCAGCTCCGGCTGCATCCGACTCCGCGGCTCCGGCTGCATCGGAATCTGCGGCTGCATCTGAATCGGCAGACGCTCCGGCGGCGTCCGAATCCGCAGCGGCTGGTGCTGCAACGGACAAAGAGAACAAGGACATCACGATCGTTATGGTGGCAAAGCATGAAGGTATTACATGGTTTGACGACATGAGAATCGGTGTTGACCAGTTCGCGGCGGACACAGGCGTAAATGCTTACCAGATCGCTCCGGAAGGCGGCGACCCGGCAAAACAGCTGCAGATGGTCGAAGACCTGATCGCGCAGGGTGTTGACGCAATCTGTGTTGTTCCGAATGACGCACAGTCCATGATCCCGGCTCTTGACAAAGCAAGAGAAGCTGGCATCGTTGTTATCTCTCACGAAGGCCCGGACATCTTAGACCACGTTGACTATGATCTGGAAGCAATCGATAATGCAGAACAGGGCAAACTGTTTGGCGAAAACCTTGCAAAACAGATGGACGGCAAAGGCAAATTTGCTTCCTTCGTAGGCATGCTGACAATGGTTCCGCACATGGAATGGTGGCAGGGCGCAGTTGATTATCTGGCTGAAAACTATCCGGAAATCGAATGCATCACACCCGAACCGTACGAAGACAAAAACGACAACCAGATCGCATATGACAAGGCTCTTGAAGTTCTGAAAGCGACGCCTGACATCAAAGGCTTCACGGACAGCGCAGCTTCGGGCGCTGGTATCGCCCAGGCTCTGCAGGAAAGAGGCAGACAGGATATCGCTCTTGTCAGCACAGCAGTTCCGTCTCAGGCGGGTGCTTACATCGAAGATGGTTCCATGGATGTAGGTCTGTGCTGGAGACCGGCAGATGCTGGTTATGTTACATGCGAAATCGCTCTTAAAGTTCTGAAGGGCGAAGAGATCAAAGACGGTATGGCTTTTGACAAAGCTGGCTACGAAAAGGTTGCTGTAGACGGGACTGCTATCGTTGCGAATGCTCCGATCGTATTCACGAAAGATAACCTTCACGACGAAGCGGTTTATTTCTAAGCAAAAAGCAAAATTGGCGTAAGGCCAATGACCGGTTGTTCTGCTGCCCCGCTTGGGGGCAGCAGAACAATTTTGTTAAGGAGGAGGGCTAATAGTGGATAATAAAGTTTTGGTGGCGGAGCACATCAGTAAAAGCTATGTCGGCGTACAGGCGCTCGACGATGTCAGCGTTACCATAAAACAAGGTGAAGTGAAATGTTTGGCCGGAGAAAACGGAAGCGGGAAATCTACTTTTGTTAAGATCATTGCAGGAATCGAACCGGCGGACAGCGGGGATATTTATATCAGTGGGGAAAAACAGTTAAAATCGAACGCGATCAGCGCAATCAATGCCGGCGTACAGGTAATTTATCAGGATTTATCATTGTTTTCCAATATGACGGTGGCGGAGAACATCGCGCTCAATAAAATGATCAAGGAAAAAAAGAGCCTGATCGACAAGAAAGAGATCAAAAGGATCGCAATAGAATCATTAAAAAAGATCGGCGTAACGATGGACCTTGACGCAAAGGTGCAGACGGTGTCGATCGCCAACAGGCAGATCATTGCGATTTGCCGCGCGCTTGCTCTCGACGCGAAAATCCTCTTTATGGACGAGCCGACGACGGCGCTCACAAAATCTGAAATTGAGAAATTACTTGAAATTGTAAATATGTTGAGGGAAAAAGGTCTTGCGATCGTATTTATCAGTCATAAGCTTGACGAGGTGATGTCGGTTGCCGACTCCATCACGGTTTTCCGTGACGGAAAACAGGTTGCGGATATTGAAAAAGATGATATCGACCGCATGAAACTTATCTATTATATGACGGGACGTGAGATCGAGTATTCGCGGTACTCGCGTACCAATACGGATACGGACAACCTTCTGGAGCTTAGGGGATTATCCAAATCCAAGCAATTTGAAAACATCAATCTGGCAGTCCGCCCGGGCGACATTATGGGACTCACAGGGCTTCTTGGGTCGGGCAGGACAGAGCTTGCGCTTTCGATATTCGGGCTTAATCCGGTCGATGCGGGGCAGATTTATTTCAACGGAAAAGAAACAAAGATATCGAGCCCTGTCGACGCGGTCAAAAAGGGCATTGCGCTTTTGCCGGAAGACAGAAGCACACAGGGCCTGCTGCTCGACAAGGACCTGACGGACAATGTTTCGTCTGCGGCGTTTGACAAGGTCACCAATAAGATGGGGATATTGCACGAAGGAAGCAGACTGGAACTTGCGGATCAGTCTATCAAACGTTTTAAGGTAAAGATTCCCAATGCGCAGACAAAGATCAAAACGCTTTCCGGCGGAAACCAGCAGAAGGTCGTTTTAGGAAAATGGGTCGCGACGGAACCGAAGCTGTTTATTTTGGACAGCCCTACAGTCGGCGTAGATATCGGATCGAAATCTGAAATTTATGAACAGATACAGAAGCTGGCGCATGAAGGTCTTGCGATCATTCTGATTTCAGACGAAATCGAGGAGATCGTGGCGAATTGCAACCGCGTATCCGTTATGTTTAAGGGCGAGATCGTCAAGGAATTTGACGATGAGGCAATGAAGGACGATCAGATCGAGACAAAGATCATGGACGTTATCAATAATCTTCATTTGCAAACGAAGAGTGGGGAGAGTGAAGCGGTATGATGGCAAAAGCAAATGCAGTCAAAGAGAAAAAGGGATTAACGACAGAGCTATTTTTGGTCTTTATCATTGTAGCGTACTGTATCATCGTTTCGATCGTGAACCCTGAGTTTTTGAATGCTGCAACACTGTTTGATATGGTGAAATCCGCAGCACCGACCATGGTCGTCGCGATGGGGCTTCTGCTCGTCGTGATATCAGGCGGCATCGACGTATCGTTTACCGCGATCGCGATCTTTGGCGGGTATGTGGCGACAACAACGCTGATGGCAACGGGTGTAAACAATATTTTAGTCGCGTTTTTGATCTCATGTGCGGTTGGCCTGGTATTGGGGCTGATCAACGCGGTACTGATTCATGTAACGAAGATGGAGCCCTTTATTATTACGCTGGCAACATCCGGTCTGTATCAGGGATTCCTTCTGACGTTCATTGGCACGAAGAACATCGGCTCGGTCGATATCCCGAAAGCGATCACAGAATTCGGCAATGCCAAGCTGTTTGCCTTTAAGGATGCGTTCGGCAGTGAGGTAGGATTATCTGTCTTTATTATCATCATTGTCGCCGTCATCTTGTTGACATGGTTCATCCTGCACAGGACAATGCTCGGAAAGAGCATTTTCGCGCTGGGATGTTCTCCGGAGGCGGCACGCAGAGCAGGCTTCAACATTTGGAAGACACATTTGTTCGTATATGGATATATGGGCGTTTTGAGCGGCATCATGGGTATGCTCTACATCGCTGGTATCAACGCGTGTAACCCGGTTACGCTGGTTGGAACGGAGCTTACGATCGTCGCTGCGGTCATTATCGGCGGAGCGAGGGTTTCCGGTGGACAGGGCACCATCTTAGGTACGATCCTCGGTGTGGTGATCATGTATCTGCTGAACACGACTCTTATCTTCTTAGGGCTTTCCTCTTCCTGGAACGATTTGTTCTTGGGCGTCATACTGATCTTCAGTATCGTTATGACATCCTGGCAGGAAAGAAAGAAAAACAGGAAGATGTTTATCTTCACAGAATAAGAGGAGGGAGGAAAAATTATGCTTAAATTAAAAACGTTATTGAGAAAAGATTTGAATTTCAGCATCCTGATTTTTGTCACGATAGGCATTATGATCGCGATGGCAGTGGTGCTGGGAGACAAAATGTATAATGAGAGAAACCTCTCGAGTATGGCGTTCCAGATTTCAGAATTTGCTGTGCTTTCCTTGGGAATGGGGCTTGCGATGCTTCTTGGGGGCATTGACCTTTCCATTGTTGCAAACGCAAACCTGGCCGGCATCTGTGCGGCATTTGTGATGACGAACGAAGGCCTGATGGCGTCGCTTGGCGTCAATGGATGCATCGTGCTGGCGGTCATCGTTGCCATCGTGGTAGCGACCGTGTGTGGTGCGTTCAACGGTACGCTGATCACGAAATTCTCTGTGAACCCGATCGTTGCGACACTGGGCACAATGATCCTTTACAACGGGATCAGCATGGCGGCTACGGGCGGCAAAGGGCTTACGGGATTTCCGAAAGAATTCACCTCGTTCGGTACGGCTGAACTGGGGGGCGTCCCGGCGGTATTCATTCTATTCCTTGTGACGGCGATCGTACTGATGTTCGTTATGGGGCGCACGGGATTTGGTAAAAAGGTATATATGATCGGCGAGAACCATACGGCAGCACGCTTTTCCGCCATCAACAACGAAAAAGACGTGATTATCATCTATGCAATGGCAGGATTGATGGCAGGTATCGCAGGGCTTATGATCATTGCGCGCGTTAACTCGGCAAAGGTCGGCTATGGCGACACATACCTCCTGCAGGCGATTCTGGTCTGCGTTCTTGGCGGCATCAGCCCGTCCGGCGGTAAAGGAAAGATACTCGGTATCATCCTTGCGCTGATCTCGATACAGGTGTTGCAGAGTGCGTTTACACTGTGGCAGTTCACGCCGTACGCAAAGAAGATGATCTGGGGTCTGATGTTGATCGGAATCTTGTTCCTCAACAAGCTGGTCGACTCGATGGACATCAAGAGGCAGAAAAAGCTTTTGCATCAGCAGCTTAATAAGCAGGCTACGGCAAACGAGTGAGGAGTAAATCATGGATTTTCATGAGCTGGGTTCAAAAATAATCGAAGAATACAGGGATGTATTTTCAAGGATAGACGATGATATGATCGATGCGTTCATTGGTGAGATCAATGCGCATGACAGACTGTTTTTCATCGGCGTGGGGCGCGAGGGAATGATGACGCGTGCCTTTGCGATGCGAATGACGCACATGGGCAAGGAAGTCCACTGGATATGGGACGACACGACGCCGGGGATTGGCAAGGGCGATCTGCTTGTAGCAACGATCGGCGGCGGAGACATCGGACATATCCGCTATGTGTGCGAGAGGGCAAAGGAAAACGGGGCGAGGATACTGATCATTACAGGATCGCCCAGCGGAGCCGCGGTAAAGCTTGCGGACTTCGTGCTCTTTATCCCAGGGCAGGTATATGGCGGAAAAGACGATGTAGCGCCGTCTGTACAGCCGATGGGAAACCTCTTTGAACAGAGTCTGCTCATTGTTCTTGACATGATCTGCATCAAAATGGTTGACGAGAATCCGGATATCACTTACGAAAAAATGGAAAAACGGCACAGAAACGTAGAATGAGGTAAGATATGCAAAGAATTTTGAAAGACGCGGACAGAATGGTCGAGGATATGCTGGAAGGCTATCTTAAGGCCAACGCTTTCGCTGTGGAAGCGACAGACGACCCGCGCGTGATAAAATCCACGTGTCAGTATGACAGCGGGAAAGTCGGCGTGGTTACGGGCGGTGGCTCGGGCCACGAGCCTGCGTTCCTCGGATATGTGGGAAAAAATATGCTGGATGCAGTTGCGGTAGGGGAGATTTTTTCTTCCCCTACGGCGAAATCCTTTTTCAATGCGATCAAGGAAGCAGACCGCGGCAATGGTGTGGCATGCCTTTACGGAAACTATGCAGGCGACAACATGAACGTGAAAATGGCGGTCAGGATGGCGCAAAAAGAGGGCATCACCGTTAAAACAGTGGTGGCAAACGACGACGTTGCTTCTGCGCCAAAAGACGAGCAGCAGAAAAGACGCGGCGTTGCGGGCGAGATCATGATGTGGAAATGCGGCGGCGCTATGGCGGCGAAAGGTGCGAGCCTTGATGAAGTGATACGTGTGGCGCAAAAAGCAGTCGATAATACAAAGAGCATCGGCATCGGCCTGACCTCGTGCACAATCCCTGCGGTCGGGCATCCGAACTTCACCATTGCGGACGGTATGATGGAATTGGGCATCGGTCACCACGGCGAAGCGGGCGTGGACGTTGCAAAGGTAGAAACAGCGGACAAGATCGCGCAGCGTATGTGGGATATCATCAAAAACGAAGCTTTCTTTGCGGCAGGCGACGAGGTCGTGGTACTTGTTTCCGGCCTGGGCGCAACGCCGGTCATGGAACAGTATATCCTCTTTGGCGAAGCGGCCAGCCTGATCGAAAAAGACGGGATCAATATCCATCGCAGCTACGTGGGAAACCTGTTTACTTCGCTTGAGATGATGGGCGCAACGCTTACGGTGATGAAGCTTGACAACGAGCTGAAGGAATTGATGGACATGGAGGCTTCGTGCAGCGGGCTTGTAAGTCTGTAGGTTTGAAAGGAAAAAATGATGGAACAGTTTAAAAACAGCGACGGCAAGGTGATTGTCGAAAAGATGATAAAGGTCATCCAGGAAAATAAGGATTATCTGGGTACCGTGGACGGCGCGATTGGCGACGGCGATCATGGGATCAACATGAACAAGGGATTCACGATCTGTGCAGAGCGCATCGCGGATCAGGATTGCACATTCTCCGAGGCATTGATCACACTGGGAGACGTTCTGCTTTCGGAGATCGGCGGCTCTATGGGGCCGATCTATGGCACGTTGTTCATCGAAATGGGCGAGACATCGCAGGACGCAGAAACGATCGACAGCGCATTGTTCCTAGAAATGGTGAAAAACGCGGTAGCGGGACTGAGCGAGCTGGTTGACGCGCGTGTCGG
>NZ_JAYFPU010000377.1:0-7358 GCF_034927525.1 Christensenella sp. | reverse complement strand
AGTCAATCAAGACAGGCTCGATCACGAACGCTGTACGCGATACCAAGATCAATGGAACAAGTATCAAGATGGGTGAATTGCTGGGCATTGAGGAAAGCGCGATCGTTGCAAGCGGGCCGGTTTTGAGCGAGGTTTATAGCGGACTGATGCAGAAAATGATCGATGACGATTCAGAGATGATCAGCATCTATTATGGGGAAGGTGTGGACGAAGTCACGGCAGGCGAGCTTGCACAGCTGACGGAAAATGAATTTCCGCAATGCGACGTAGAGCTGCACTACGGAGGCCAGCCGGTTTATCCTTATATTATTTCCGTAGAATGATGATAAGCAAAACAGGGAACCGGCATGAGAGAATGTCGGTTTTTTCTTACACTGGAATGGTTGAAGGGAAAGTAGTATGGAGCTTTTAAGCCCCGTCACGCAAATCGGTGGCGTTGGTGAAAAAACGGCGAAAACGCTGCAAAAGATCGACGTATCTACAGTAAAGGATTTGCTGTACTATTTGCCACGCACCTATAAAGACCTTTCCACCATTAAAAAGATAAGTGAAGTAAAATTTGGCGAGACCGCTTTTCTGGAGGTAAAGATTTTTACACAGCCACAGGTAAAACGTATCCGTCGGGGGCTGGAGATCACCTCCTTTCAAGTTACCGACGCGACAGGTATCGCCAACGTCGATATCTTCAACCAGATTTATATCAAAAATAATTTGACTGTCGGGCAGACAATATACCTGTACGGCAAGCTGGAATTTAAATTCAGCAAAATAGTCATATCAGCACCCGAAATTTATTTCAAAAAACCGGACAACCCTTTTTTGCCTATTTATCCGCTTACCGCAGGACTCAAGCAAAATATGATGCGCAAATTTGTAAAAGATGCGCTGTATAAAACAGAATTGAAGGAATATTATTCCACCGGATTTTTACAGGAATTCAAACTGCCGGATATCAAAAAAGCTTTGCATGATGTGCATTTTCCAAACGATATTGAAACCGCCTCTGTTGCGCGTGCACGCATCGTGTTTGACGAGCTTTTGGTGTTCAACCGGATGATGGAGCTATTGGGCGAAGAAAAGCGTCAGAAAAGCGCTGCGCAGCTTACGGATGTACAGGATAACAGGGATGACTTTTTGTCACGGCTTTCGTTTGAACTGACGGGCGCGCAATTGCGTGTCATGAAGGAGATGGAAAGCGATCTTACAAAGGACATGGCAATGAACCGGCTGGTGCAGGGTGATGTAGGCAGCGGTAAAACGGTGATCGCGTTTTATGCGATGCACTGCATGTACGAGGCAGGCTTCCAAAGCGTGCTGATGGCGCCTACCGAAATCCTTGCGCAGCAGCATTACGAGACGGCAAAAGAATTATTCGACCAGCAGCAGATCGTGTGCGTTACGGGCGCGTTGAGCGCCAAATCGCGCAAAGAGATCAACGCAAAAATTGCGGATGGGGAAGTTAAAATCATTATCGGCACACACGCGCTTTTGTATGGAAACGTGAAGTTTGCAAAGCTGGGGCTTATCATTACAGACGAACAGCACCGCTTTGGCGTCAAACAGCGTGCGGCGCTAACGGGCGATAAAAGCGATGTGCATACGCTTATCATGTCTGCAACGCCCATCCCGCGATCACTGCAGCTGGTGCTTTTTGGCAATACAGATATTTCTATTGTAGACGAGCTCCCTCCGGGGCGTAAACCTGTCAAAACATACCTGATCCACCAGAATAAATATCAGGATATGATCTCGTTTATCAAAAATGAGCTGCACGCCAAACATCAGGCCTATATCGTATGTCCGCTGATCGAGGACAGCGAGAACATGGAAGCAAAGTCTGCGACGCAGATTTTTAATGAGATGAAGCAATACTATGCCGGATTTCGTATGGCGCTGATTCACGGCAAAATGAAGAATATGGAAAAGCAGGAAATTATGGATTCTTTCTGCGCAGGGGAGATCGACGTCCTTGTTTCGACCACGGTCATAGAGGTCGGCATCAACGTTCCCAATGCCACAAGCATGGTAGTGATCAACGCCGAACGGTTTGGGCTGGCGCAGCTCCATCAGCTGCGGGGACGCGTGGGGCGGGGAAGCGCGCAATCGTATTGCTTTTTGGTTTCGGACAATGAAAGCGCGTACGAGCGCCTTCGTGTGCTTACAAACACCAACGACGGCTTTGAGATCGCGGAGCAGGATATGCAGATGCGCGGCACCGGTGATATCCTCGGTACGCGCCAGCACGGGACAAGCACACTGAAGGTAGCGAACCTGATCGCGGATATCCGTCAGTTGGAGCAGACAAGGGATGTACTCAAGATCATGAAAAAGAACAGGCAGTTTGCGCAGGAATACCGTGCAATTACGCAGGCGGCGCGCAGGGAGCTAAAGAACAAGATGATCGAAATCGCGCTGAATTAGTAAAAACAGTACTTCATTAGGATTGACAAACGGTTTATTTTATATTATTATATTATCGTAGTAGCAATTTACTACGATAAATTATTTTAACAGAGGCATGAAATGAATAAGCTGAAATTGCAAGTGCCGTCCGGCGCATGGGACTATCTACCGCAGGAATGTGCGGCGAAGCGCAAGGCGGAAAATACGGTCAGGAATGAATTTTTAAAAAGCGGCTATCACGAGATAGAAACGCCGTCTTTTGAGCATTATGAGGTATTTATGCACGATGCGGTTCCGTATGTGCAGGAGAATATGATCAAATTCTTTGATCTGCGGGGCAGGATATTGGCGCTGCGCCCGGACAGCACAGGGCCCATCGCGCGGCTGGCAGCAACTAAGCTGCTCAGTCAGGACGACGTATTGAGGCTTTGTTATGTGCAGAATGCATACGGCTTTTTCAATCACGGGATCGCCGGAAAAACAGAATTCACACAGGCCGGGGTAGAGCTGATCGGCAAAAGCGGCGCAGATGCGGACGCGGAGGTCATTGCGCTTGCGATCCGTGCACTGAAAGCCGCCGGTGTTGACGATTTTCAAATCGACATCGGACAGGTCGCGTATTTCAAGGGACTGATAAAAAGCGCTTCGCTGGATGAAGAACAAACGGAGAAGATACGGCTGTTGATCGATACGAAAAACAGTGTTGAGCTGGAATACGAGCTGTCGCGGTTCAATATACCGGCCGACTTGAAAAGTGCGCTGTTAGAGCTTGTCAGCTTGTTTGGTGGTGCGGAGGTGCTGGATAAAGCGAAAAGCCTCGCGCGCAACGAAGCGTGTATGCAGGCCGTGGATAATATGAAAGAAGTATACCAGATTCTGTGCGATTTTGGGTATGAGCAATATATTTCCATTGATTTCGGTATCCTCAACAATTTCAATTACTATTCAGGGATACTGTTTCGCGGTATATCCGGAGCGATCGGCACACCTATTCTTTCGGGTGGCCGCTACGACGATCTGCTCAATGAATTTGGAGCAAATACGCCCGCGACCGGATTTGCAATGGGCATCAAGGAAGTGCTGCTCGTACTGGAACAGGCCGGCATGCTGACGCAGGATGAAGAACGTGTGACAGTTGTTCGTTGCAGCGAAAAGAGCAGAAAAGAAGCCTACGCGTTTGTGCAGGAGCTGCGCGTACAGGGAAAATGCGCTGTACTGGAGCTGAACACAAGCAGCTATGACGCGCAAAAATATACTGTAATCGAATTTGACGAGAGGTAAAAAAGATGGAGTTAACGATTGCGCTTGCCAAGGGACGCTTGGCAAAGTTTGCGATAGACCTGTTTTCCCGCTGTGGGATCGATACGTCCGAGCTCGAGGAAGACACGAGAAAACTTGTCGTATACGATAAAAAGAACGAACTGCGCTTTATACTGGTAAAGCCCGCCGATGTACCCGTTTATGTGTACCGCGGCGTAGCAGATATCGGCATTGCCGGTAAGGATACGCTTCTTGAGGCAGGACTGCCGCTTTACGAGATGCTCGACTTAAAGTGCGGCAAATGCAAAATGTGTGTTGCAGGCTACGCGGAAAAGCAAAACGACAGGATCACCTCTACCATCACGCGTGTCGCGACAAAGTATCCGCGCGTTGCAAAAATGTATTATGACGAAAAGGGTGAGGATATCGAGATCATCAAGCTGAATGGCAGTATCGAACTTGCCCCCATCCTTGATTTGAGCGATGTGATCGTGGATATCGTAGAGAGCGGTACGACGATCCGCGAGAATGGTCTCGCTATTTTGGAGGATGTGTGCGATATCAGCGCGCGTCTGGTCGTTAACCAGGTCAGCCTCAAAACAAAATCAGCAAAAATACAGCCGTTGATTGCAAAGCTCGGCTGCGCACTGGAGGATATGTGATATGCTACCTATCCTTTTTTCGCGGGATGCGGAACAACTGAAAAAGCGCTTGCTGATGCGCAACGAAACAGATTATACCGAAGAACAGAAAGTTGTCGACGAGGTGCTTGCGCAAGTAAGGACAAAAGGCGATGAGGCGCTGTTCGATTACATCAGAAGGTTTGACGGCTTCAGTGAAGTGGCGGGCGATACCATGCTGGTGACAGAGCAGGAGACAGAAGACGCGTTTCGCAGTACAGACGCAGGCTTACTTCAAGTGATGCGCGAAGCTGCCGCCAATATAGAAGCCTTTCACAACCGCCAAAAGCGTGAAAACTGGTTTATCGAATCGGGCGGCAAGACGATCGGGCAGCTGTATATTCCCGTGGAGAATGCGGGGGTATATGTACCGGGCGGAAAAGCCGCTTATCCATCCAGCGTGCTGATGAATATTATTCCGGCGAAGTGTGCGGGCGTGACGAATATTTCCGTAGCAACACCTGCACGGAACGGAATCGTAAATCCGGTAACCATCGCGGCGGCAAAAATCGCGGGCGCAGACAAAATTTATAAAATGGGCGGCGCGCAGGCTATCGCTGCTTTTGCCTATGGAACACAGACGATCCCTAAAATGGATAAGATCACAGGGCCGGGCAATATCTATGTCGCACTTGCGAAAAAGAGCGTATACGGCGTGGTGGGCATCGACATGATCGCCGGGCCTTCGGAGGTGCTGGTCATTGCCGACGACCAAGCAAACGAACGCTATATTGCGGCGGATTTCCTTTCTCAGGCAGAGCACGACGAAATGGCGGCATGTATCCTCGTCACACTTTCAGAGGAAAAGGCACAGCGTGTACGTGACGAAATATTAAAACAGGCTGAGCTCCTGCCTAAAAAAGAGATTGTTATGAAATCGCTTACACAATACGGTACGATCATTGTTGCGGAAGATATCGCCGATGCAGTCGCGGTTTCCAACCTGATCGCGCCCGAGCATCTTGAGATATGCGTACAGGAACCGATGCGTTTATTGGATAAAATACGGCATGCGGGGTCTATCTTCCTTGGGGAGTATTCGCCCGAGCCGCTGGGGGATTATTTTGCGGGTACGAACCATGTGCTGCCGACAAACGGGACGGCGCGGTTCTCTTCACCGCTTAATGTTGACGATTTCCAAAAGAAATCCAGTGTGATATACTACACAAAGGAAGAATTTGAACGTGATTATAAAAAGGTTGTTACCTTTGCAAAGGCAGAAGGACTGGATGCACACGCAAGGTCTGCCGCCATACGTTTTGAAGATTGAGAGGGTACATTCATGCGGGAAAGCGCAATACAAAGAAAGACCAGTGAAACAGATATACAGCTAAAGCTGAACCTTGACGGTACGGGGCAGTATAATATCAGTACTGGCGTAGGCTTTTTTGATCATATGCTGGAGTTGTTTGCAAAACATGCGCAGATCGACCTTACGCTGAGTTGCGATGGGGATATCCATGTGGACGCGCACCACACAGTCGAGGACTGCGGCATTGTCCTTGGGGAAGCGATCAAAAACGCCTTGGGAGACAAGACGCAAATCCGCCGCTATTCCACAAAATTTGTCCCAATGGACGAAACACTGATGATGGCGAGCCTCGATATCAGCGGACGGCCATATCTTGCATATCATGCCACATTCCTGCAAAGTAAAGCAGGGGATTTTGACGCAGAACTCGGCGAAGAATTTTTCCGTGCGGTCGCCTTCAACGCAGGGATCACGCTGCACATCAATTTACAGTATGGCAGCAATACGCATCATATTATCGAAGCGGCTTTCAAAGCGTTCGGACAGGCGCTGCGCGAGGCGGCGTCCGTAGATGCTTCATTACAGGGCGTTTTTTCTACCAAGGGAGTGCTATGATAGCGGTCATCGACTATGGCATGGGCAACTTAAGAAGCGTAGAAAAGGCTTTTTCATTTCTTGGTTACGACGTTTGTGTGACGGATAGCGTCAGTAAGTTGCGTGATGCAAGCCATTTGGTGTTGCCGGGGGTGGGCGCGATCGCCGACGCGGTCAAGCATTTAAGCGAGCGTGGTCTCACAGAGGAGATCATTAACGAGAGCAAATCAGGTAAACCGTTTTTAGGAATATGCCTTGGTATGCAGTTGTTGTTTGATAAAAGCCTTGAAAACGGCGAACACGAAGCGCTGGGGCTTATCCCCGGCGTTGTGCGGCCTTTTTCTTCTACAGGCCTGCGTGTGCCTCATATGGGCTGGAACACGCTCAAAACGTCAGGCAGCCCACTATTTGCGCAAGAAGAACCATGTGTTTATTTTGTACATTCGTACCATGCGGACGATGTGCCGGAAGAATATGTGAGCGCAACGACAGAATATGGCTACGACTTTGTGTCGGCAGTACAAAAGGACAATATTTACGGGCTGCAGTTCCATCCGGAAAAGAGCGGAGACGTTGGCCTTGGCATGTTAAATCTATTTGGAGGACAAAAAGCATGAAAATTTATCCTGCGATCGATATCAAAAACGGGAAATGCGTTCGTCTGCAGCAAGGCGTGATGGACAGCTCCACAGAATATGGCGATCCTGTGGAAATGGCCAGGAAATGGGCAGAAGAAGGCGCTTACTACTTGCATGTGGTTGATCTCGATGCGGCATTTGCTGGCGAATTCGTCAACAGGGAAGTTATTACCCAGATCGTACAGTCTTTAAAAATCCCTGTGCAGGTCGGCGGCGGCATCCGTACAAGAGAGGATATTCGCGTGCGGCTCGATGATGTCGGCATTTCGCGCGTTATTCTTGGTACAGTCGCGGTGGAGGATCCTGAGCTTGTGAAATGGGCGGTGTCCAGGTATAAGGACAGGATCGCCGTAGGGATTGACGCGAAAAACGGCAAGGTCGCCATCAAAGGCTGGGCAGACGCTACGGACGTTGACGCAGGAGAGCTTGCACAGCAAATGCGCAAGCTGGGCGTTAGGACCATTATATATACAGACATCTCGAAGGATGGCATGATGACTGGCCCGGATGTAGAAAACACGGAAACTATCG
>NZ_JAYFPU010000117.1:0-14081 GCF_034927525.1 Christensenella sp. | reverse complement strand
CAGGCCTTATCAACTTTACATCAGACCCGGGCACGCTTATGTCCATCAACGGTGCTCCGTTCGCGGCTGACGCGACATACACAGGCATCACCAATGTCGTTTCCTCCGGCGGTGCTGTTCCGGCGCTGGTAACGTTCAACTCACCTGCGGTTATCCTTGCGATCATCGGTATTGTTTTGACGATCATCCTGCTTGTTGCAAAGGTAAAAGGCGCCATCCTGATCGGCATCATCGCGACAACGGTGATAGGAATCCCGATGGGCGTTGTTGACCTTTCTACAGTGAACTTTGCACAGGATAGCCTTGCTGCTTCCTTTAACGATCTCGGTACGACCTTTGGCGCCGCGTTCGGGGCAGAGGGCATGCAATCGCTGTTTGCTGATCCAGATAAGATATTAATGGTTATTATGACAATATTTGCCTTTAGTATATCAGATACCTTCGATACGATCGGTACGTTTATTGGAACGGGCCGTCGCAGCGGCATTTTCAGCGCAGAAGATATGAAAACGCTGGAAACAAGCAAAGGTTTCAAATCCAAAATGGATAAAGCCCTCTTTGCGGACGCGATCGCTACATCCGTAGGTGCTGTGTTCGGCACATCCAACACAACGACATATGTGGAGAGTGCTGCCGGTATCGGCGCAGGCGGACGTACAGGTCTTACAAGCGTTGTTACGGCAATCATCTTCTTAGCATGTATGTTCCTCGCTCCTGTTATGGGCATCGTGCCGTCGCAAGCGACTGCGCCAGCGCTTATTGCCGTTGGTGTTATGATGATGGCGGCATTTAAGGACATCAAGTGGAACGAGTTCGAAGAAGCTGTTCCGGCGTTCTTCGCGGGCGTATTCATGGCGCTGTGCTACAGTATCTCTTATGGTATCGCAGCAGGATTCCTGTTCTACTGCATCGTGAAGATCGTTCGTGGCAAAGCAAAAGAGCTGCACCCGATCCTGATTGTTTCGACGCTCTTGTTCGTCATAAACTTTATCATACTTGCAGTGATTTAACAGAATATAAGTGCAGGATTGAGCCGGTGAAATGCCGGCTCAATCATTTCACAAAACCAAAGGAGAAACAAGAATGAAAGTAGCAGTGATTATGGGTTCCAAAAGCGACCTGCCGGTGCTGAAGCCGACGATCGACACATTAAAAGATTTCGGTATCGAGGTGGATGCGCATGTGATGTCGGCGCACAGAACGCCTGAGCTGGCGGCAGATTTTGCGAAGAACGCCAAGGACAATGGTGTGGAAGTAATCATTGCCGCAGCAGGAAAGGCTGCCCATCTGGCCGGCGTGATCGCCGGACACAGCATATTACCTGTGATCGGGCTTCCGGTCAAATCGTCTACGATGGACGGGTTGGATTCGCTGCTCTCTACGGTACAGATGCCTGAAGGCATCCCGGTGGCTACGGTAGCCATCAATGGCGGCAAAAATGCCGCTTTATTGGCAGTGCAGATTCTCGCATTGAAATATGATACATTAAGCGATTTATTATATAAATTTAAAGAAGACATGCAGCTTAAGGTAGTGGCTGCAGACGCTGAACTCAGGGAGGAGCTATAAGGATGAAAAAGGCAGAACAGGTATATGAGGGACAAGCAAAAAAGGTTTTTAAAACGGATGATCCGGATTATGTGATCGTTGACTATAAAGACGATGCGACCGCCTTTAACGGACTGAAAAAAGGAACAATCGTCGGCAAAGGCGTGGTGAACAACAAGGTTTCCAACCATATGTTCAAGATGCTGGAGAAGCACGGCATCCCGACGCATCTGGTGGAAGAAATTTCTGACCGCGAAACCATTGTAAAAAGCGTTTCCATCGTTCCGGTAGAGGTGATCGTCAGAAATATCGCGGCAGGTAGTCTTTCGAAAAGACTTGGTATTCCGGAGGGTACAAAACTGAAGACTACGGTACTGGAATATAGCTATAAGGACGATGATCTCGGCGACCCGATGATCAATGATTATCATATTGCGGCGATGGAACTGGCAACGCCTGAGGAAATGGAAAAAATTGCGGAGTATTCCCTTAAAGTGAACGAGATCATGACAGACTACTTGAAACAGTTTGAGATCGAGCTGATCGACTTTAAGCTGGAATATGGCCGTTTCAAAGGCGAAGTGATTTTGGCGGACGAAATCTCGCCGGACACATGCCGTTTCTGGGATACCAAGACGGGTGAAAAACTGGATAAGGATCGTTTCAGACAGGATCTTGGAAATGTTGAGGATGCTTATCAGGAAATCTTAAAGAGACTTATGGGAGAATAAATATATGCCGATCGAGCTTTTGCAGCAAAATCAATATGAACGGTGGAAACCGCAGGACGACGTCATGCCTGAAGAATGTGGCGTATTCGGAATCTTTATGGACGACCACCACTATGACCCAGCGGAGGCGACCTATCTTGGGTTGTTTGCGTTGCAGCACAGGGGACAGGAAAGCGCCGGTATTGCGGTTACAGATGGCAAGGGCGTAAAATATCATAAGGGTATGGGTCTGTGCTCCGAAGTGTTCAAAGAGAATCTGGACAAGCTTTTGGGCGGGCATATCGGAATCGGTCATGTGCGCTATTCCACGACAGGCGAGAGCAAGGGTGACAACGCACAGCCGCTCGTGATGTCTTATCGCGGCGGAAAGCTCGCGCTGGCGCATAACGGGAACCTGATCAACAGCACCGTGCTGCGCGAGAAAATGGAAGACGAGGGTACGGTGTTCCAAACCTCTATTGATACGGAGGTCATGGCGAACCTGATCGCGCGGTATTCCAAGCATGGCATGCTCAAAGCGATCACCGCTATGATGAAGGTGGTACGCGGCGCGTATGCGCTTGTGATCATGACACAGGATGAGCTGATCGCGGTACGCGACCCGCTCGGTATTCGTCCGCTTGCGCTTGGCAAGCTTGATAACAGCTATGTTGTGGCTTCCGAATCATGCGCCTTTGATGCGATCGACGCGGAATTTGTACGCGATGTGCGCCCGGGAGAGATCATTGTAATCAATAAAAACGGCCTGAAATCTTATCAGGCGCAGTCCTCGATGGATACGGCACTGTGCATCTTTGAATATGTATACTTTGCGCGGCCGGATTCGGACATTGACGGCATCAGTGTATACCGTTCACGCGAAAATATGGGCATCAAGCTTGCACAGGCTTTCCCGATCGACGCTGACCTCGTGAGCGACGTGCCGGACTCCGCAACGCCCGCAGCATCCGGTTACGCCGCGGAAAGCGGGATACCATATGCCAAAGCGCTTTCTAAGAACCGCTATGTGGGCAGGACGTTTATCCAGCCGTCGCAGGCCTTAAGGGAGCGGGGCGTGAAGCTCAAACTGAACGCTATGAAGCGCAATGTGCATGGGAAACGGCTGATCTTGATCGATGATTCCATCGTGCGTGGCACGACAAGCAGGAAGATCGTTGAGATGCTCCGGCTGGCGGGTGCAAGGGAAGTGCATATGCTGATCAGCTCTCCGCCGGTTACTTGTCCGTGCTTCTTTGGCATCGATACGCCGTCACACGATCAGCTGATCGGCTCCAAGAATTCTGTGGACGAGATCAGGAAGATCATCGGTGCGGATACGCTCCATTACCTTTCGACAGAGGATATGCTGAAAACGGTCGAGGGAGCGGGCTGTAATTTCTGTGTGGGATGCTTTAACGGGCAATACCCGATCGATATGAAAAAGGCGATCAAGGAAACGGAAACACTGGATCTGTTGACGATTGAATAAGAGGAGATAAGAATGGCAGTAACGTATAAAGATGCGGGTGTGGACGTAGAGCGCGGGTATGAAGCGGTCAAGCTGATGAAGGAACATGTAAAGAAGACGTTTGACGGCAATGTAATAACCGATCTCGGTACGTTCGGCGGTATGTATGACCTAAACGACGGACAAGTGCTCGTTGCGGGCACGGATGGTGTAGGCACAAAGCTGATGGCGGCTTTTTCGACGGGAAAGAATGATACGGTAGGCATAGACTGCGTGGCGATGTGTGCAAACGATGTGATATGCCACGGCGCACGGCCTTTGTTCTTCCTCGATTATATTGCGACAGGGGCGTTGGTGCCCGGCGTTGCTTCTGATATCGTCAAGGGCATCGCGGATGGATGTATCCAGTCCGGCTGCGCGTTGATCGGCGGAGAAACGGCGGAGATGCCCGGATTTTACCCGGAGGGCGAATATGACCTCGCGGGGTTTTGCGTGGGCATCGTAAACAAAGACGATATTATCAATGGCTCCGGAATCACGCCGGGAGATAAGGTGATCGGTATCGGGTCAACAGGTATCCATTCGAACGGGTTCTCGCTGGTGCGCAAGCTTTACGCAATGGACGATACACTCAATACGATACAGGTTGAGCAGACAGGAACGACGCTGGGAGAGCTTCTGCTGACACCGACGAAGATATATGTAAAATCTATCCTTGACCTGATTGGCAAGGTGGACGTGAAGGGGATCGCCCACATCACAGGCGGTGGTTTTTATGAAAACATTCCGCGTATCCTGCCGAAGAACGTAGCGGCAAAGATCGAACTTGGTTCGTGGGATATGCCATATGTGTTTGACAAACTGGTGAGGGATGCGCAGCTTTCGCAAAAGGACGCATACAATACCTTCAATATGGGCATTGGCATGGTCGTAGTGGTGAGCGCTGACCAGGTTGAAAGTACGATCGAAGCGTTAAAAGCATCCGGAGAAAAAGTTTATCTGATCGGCGAGATCACGGAGGGCGGCGGAGGCATAGAGCTATGCTGAAATTCGCTGTTCTGGCATCGGGCGGCGGAACGGATTTCCAGTCGCTGATCGATGCGGTGCGGACGGGGCAGATTTCGGCAGAAATTTGCTGCCTGATCGCGGGCAAGCCGGATATTTATGCGATCACGCGTGCGCAGGATGCGGGCATACCGGTGGAGATCGTACAAAAAAAGAAATTTGATACCACGGAACAGTTTGATGACGCGATTTTGAAAACACTTCAAGGATACAAGGCCGATTTTGTAGTGTTGGCAGGGTATCTGAGTATTATCGGTGAGAAGACGCTGGCGGCCTACCCCAATAAGATCATCAACGTCCATCCGTCGCTCATCCCAAGCTTTTGCGGGATGGGAATGTATGGGAGCCGCGTACATAAGGCTGTGATTGCTTATGGCGCAAAGGTTTCGGGCGCTACCGTGCATTTTATCGACGGGCAGGCCGATACAGGGCCGATCATTATGCAGGCGGTCGTTGTGGTAAAGCAGGATGATACGCCGCAGGATCTGGCGGTGCGTGTGCTTGAAACAGAGCATAAGATACTGCCACAGGCGGTTAGCCTGATGGCGGATGGTAAATTGAAAACAGAAGGCAGAATTGTAAAAATTTTAAAATAGTTTGGAGGATAATGAAAATGGCGAAGAGGGCTTTTTTGAGCGTATTTGACAAAACCGGCGTCGTCGATTTTGCAAAGGGACTGATCGGTCTGGGGTTTGAAATCCTTTCGACGGGCGGTACGCAAAAGGAACTTGAAAATGCAGGCCTTAACGTCGTCAATGTTTCGGACATCACAGGGTTTCCGGAATGCCTTGACGGCAGGGTAAAAACGCTGCATCCTAAAATCCATGCGGGTATCCTTGCGATGCGCGGCAACAAAGAGCATATGAACCAGTTAAAGGAGCTCGGGGTGGAGACGATCGACGTGGTCGCTGTTAACCTTTATCCCTTCAAGCAGACGATCTCTGAAGCGGATGTGACGCTTGAGGACGCGATCGAAAACATCGATATCGGCGGGCCGACGATGCTGCGTGCTGCCGCGAAGAACTGGCAGGACGTCGCTGTTATTGTGGATGCGGCGGATTATGGGAAGGTATTGGACGAACTAAAAGCGGAGGGCGCTGTCTCGCGGGAGACGAAATTCTATCTGAGCGCCAAGGTGTTTGAGAATACAGCGGCGTATGACGCGCTGATCGCGGCTTATCTGCGCCAGCAGGTGAACCCGGACGCAATCCCCGAAAAATTGACGCTGACCTTCGAGAAGCAGCAGGATATGCGTTATGGGGAAAACCCCCATCAGAAGGCGGCGTTTTACAGGGAACCCCTTGCGGTTGCAGGAAGCCTTGTGAATGCGGAGCAACTGAACGGCAAGGAGCTTTCCTTTAACAACATCAATGACGCGGCGGGCGCTCTGGATTGCCTGCGCGAGTTTACAGAGACGACAGTTGTGGGGGTGAAGCATGCGAACCCCTGCGGCGTGGGAAGCGCTGAAACGCTTTACGACGCTTATATGAAGGCGTATGAATGTGATCCGGTATCTATTTATGGTGGTATTGTGGCGTGTAACCGTGAGATCGATGAAAAAACGGCGAGCCAGATGAGCAAGATATTCTTAGAGATTGTGATTGCGCCTTCTTATACCAAAGAAGCGCTCGATATTTTGTGTCAGAAGAAAAACTTGCGTGTGCTGAGACTGCCGGATATTGCAGCAAAAATGCCGGATACCGCATATGACGCCAAAAAAGTTTTAGGCGGAATACTGATACAGGATATGAACGGCAAGCTGTTTGACGGCGAATGCAAGGTCGTCACCAAGCGCCAGCCCACGGAGGAAGAACTGGAGAATCTTGAATTTGCATTCAAGGTCGTTAAATATGTGAAATCCAACGGCATTGCTATTGCTAAGGGCATGGGAACGCTCGGCATCGGCCCGGGGCAGACAAACCGCATTTGGGCGGCGGAAATGGCGATAGAGCGGAGTGGCGAGGATGTAAAAGGAGCGGTTTTGGCATCTGACGCATTCTTCCCCTTTGACGATTGTGTGGAGGTTGCAGCCAAGGCGGGCATTACGGCGATCATTCAGCCGGGCGGCTCGATCCGTGACGAGGATTCCATCAAAAAATGCGACGAAAACGGGATCGCGATGATATTTACCGGTATTCGCCATTTCAGACACTAGAGAATAGGACGACAAATCATGTATAAGATACTTGTAGTGGGCGGCGGTGGCCGTGAACACGCGATTTTGTGGAAGCTGAAACAGGGAAGCAGGGAAGTGGAGCTTTTCTGTGCGCCGGGCAACGGAGGGACTGCGCAGCTTGCGCAAAACGTTGCCATTAAAGCGGATGATGTAGAGGGAATTGTTCGCTGGGCGAAGGAAAACGCTATGGATATGGTGTTTGTTGCGCCGGACGACCCGTTGGCGCTCGGAATGGTCGACGCGCTTGAAGCATCAGGCATTCGGGCATTCGGGCCGACGAAGGCGGCGGCAGAGATCGAATGGTCGAAGTCGTACTCTAAGTGGCTGATGAAAAAATATGATATCCCGACGGCAGCGTTTGAGGTGTTTGATGATGCGGAGCAGGCAATTGCGTATCTTGAAAATGCCAACTATCCGATCGTTGTAAAGGCGGACGGCTTGGCGCTTGGCAAAGGCGTGCTGATCTGCGAGGATTTTGAGCAGGCAAAGCAGGCTGTAAATGACATTATGCTGGATAAGAAATTTGGCAATGCCGGCGCGAGGGTCGTGATCGAGGAATTTATGACGGGACCGGAAGTTTCGGTGCTTACCTTTTGCGACGGGAAGACTGTTCTTCCTATGGTATCGGCACAGGATCATAAACGTGCGTATGACAATGACGAGGGGCTGAATACCGGCGGCATGGGAACATTCGCACCTACACCGAAATTTACCAGGGAAATGCAGGAGTATGCGCAAAAAGAGATATTCGAAAAGACGGTACTGGCGTTAAATGCCGAAGGACGTACATTCAAAGGCATCATCTTCTTTGGTTTGATGCTGACGCCGGACGGCGTGAAGGTACTGGAATACAATGCGCGCCTCGGCGATCCGGAAACGCAGTCAGTCTTTATGCTGCTGGATACAGATTTGCTTGATATTCTTGATGCGTCGATCGACGGAACGCTGGGCGGCATGACTCTTGACTGGAAGAACGAAAGCGCGGTTTGCGTGGTCATGGCTTCGGGCGGCTATCCGCAGAAGTACGAAAACGGGAAGCTGATCGAGGGGCTTGACAGCGTAGACGAAGACGTCGTCGTTTTCCATGCGGGAACCAAAGCAGAGGACGGGAAGTGTTATACGAACGGCGGACGTGTGCTTGGCGTGACGGCAACAGGCAAAGACATTGAGGACGCACGCAAAAAGGCATATGCTAACATTCAAAAAATCAAGTTTGAGAATGCGCAGTATCGAACGGATATCGGCATCAAATAAAACACATAAAAAAAGCGCTTGTACGAAACAGGCGCTTTTTGTTTGCAGTTTTTATACCTGTGCCAGAATCTTATCGGCAACATAAAGGCCGTTTGCAGCCGCCTGTGAAAGTGAGCGGGTGAAGCCTGCGCCGTCTCCGGTGGCATACACGCGGGAAAAACCATCCAGCTCAAAATCTTTTGCATATGGTCGCGCAGAATAGTATTTGCATTCGATGCCATAAAGAAGCGTATCATAGTTTGCTGTACCCGGCGCTACTTTATCAAGCGCGTACAGTGTCTCAATGATGTTGTCGAGCTGCCGCTTGGGCAGGCACAGGCTCAAGTCGCCCGGAACCGCCTTTAGCGTGGGGCGTGTCGTTGACTGCGCGAGCCGGCTTGCGTCTGTCCTGCGTCCGGCAAGAAGATCGCCAAAGCGCTGTACCAAAACACTGTCGCCGCTGATGAGGTTTGCGAGGCTCGCAACATGGCGGGCATACTCGATGGGCTCTTTGAACGGCTCCGTGAAACGTATCGTCGTCAGCAGCGCAAAGTTGGAGTTTCCTGTCTTACGCGATTTATCGCGATAGGAGTGCCCATTGACCGTGAGCACGCCGTTTGTGTTCTCGGTGACGACGCTGCCTTTTTCATTGAAGCAAAACATGCGCGTCGTATCGCCATAGGCTTCGCTGCGGTACCAGATTTTTGGCTCATAAATATGGCGCGAAAAGTGTTCCCACACGCTGGAGGGAAGCTCTACGCGTACGCCGATGTCTACCTGATTGTTGGTAAGACCGACGTTGTTCTTTTTACACCATCCTGCAAAAAACTGGCTGCCTACGCGTCCCACGGCAAATATAATGTCCTTTGCCTCGAACTCGAGGGATTCCTGCTTCGTTTGCACATAGATAATATGTGCGGCAGCATCTACGTCCGTCACATCCGTATTCGTATAAATATCGCATTTCTCCGCGATATGCTCGATCATTTTGCGCATCGTATCAAAGTTTTCATCTGTGCCCAGATGCTTTAATTGAGCCTGCGACATGTGCAGGTCGTACTTCAAGCATTCGGATTTCAGGTCGTTGTTGGGCATAAAGCGCTCTGTTGTCGCGCCAAAGGATACGAGAAGCTTGTCTGCCTGTTCGATGTAATCGATCACGGTTTCCGGCTCTAAAAAGTCGGTCAGCCAGCCGCCGTATTCCGTGGAAATGACATATTTACCATCTGAAAACGCACCTGCGCCCGCCATGCCTTCCATGATCGCGCAGGATTTGCATTTGATACAGTGATCGGCTGTTTTTTTGATGATGGGGCAGACACGCTTGGTGATCGTATGGCCTTTTTCAAGCAGTGCGACTTTGAGGGCAGGATTTTTTTCTGTGAGCCGGTATGCGGACATAATGCCGCTGATCCCGCCGCCGATGATAACAACATCGTATTTTTTCAATGGAAATACCTCGTATTTATAGTTTGAAAGCTTGCGTGATGGCTTTTACAGCCTTCGTTGTGTCATCCTTGCTGATGCAGAAGGATATTTTGGCAGAAGAAGCATCGAAGAGATATGTCCTGATTTCCTCTGATGCAAGGGCGGCAAACAGCTTGGCCGTTACATTGTCATGCGTGAGCATACTGCGTCCCTCAAGCGTAAATTTCGTCAAACCGGAGTCGGCGCTTGCTTTCACACCCTTTAATGTTTTCAGGACGGACACAGCACGTTGTAGGTCATCTTCTGCTACACAGAAGGAAAGTGCTACAGCATCGTCCGCAAGCGCACATTGCTGTACGAGGTCGAGCGCGATATTGCCTTTGGAAAGGGCGGCGAAGACGCCGGATAAGGCACAAGAAGCACCGGAAATGCATTCTGCGCGTACTACAGCAGTATTATCTTCTGTATACAGGCTCATTGTTGCGCCAACTTCCGAGATGATATCGAACATCGAATAAAGTCCTGCCGGTTTACCCGCAAGGAATTTTGCCGCACGGATCGCGCCCTCTGCAAAAATATTTCTGGAAAGGGCGGTATGGTGCACTTCGATGACCTCGTCGTTCCCGATGAACAACACATCGTGCTGGCCGACGATCGTACCGCCGCGCACAGCGTGGATACCGATCTCTTTTTGTTCGCGTTTTGCACGCAGCTTCGGCGTACGCCCGTAAACGTATTCTTTTGTATCCATAAAAGCGGTGTTGATATAATCCGCGATCGCCAGTGCGGTACCGCTGGGTGCGTCGACCTTCTGGTTATGATGCTTTTCGACGATCTCGATATCAAATTCGTTGCCCAAAAATTCCGCCGCTTTTTTGGCAAGTTCCATCTGCAGGTTTACGCCCAACGACATATACGCGGAAAAGAACACGGGGATATGCCCGGCGTATTTGACAATCATCATTTTGTCGTTTGCGCTATAGCCTGTCGTGCAGAGCACGGAAGCGATATTCTTTTTCTCTGCAAACGTAAGAAGACCTTGCAATGCATCCGGACGCGAGAAATCGATGATCACATCCACAGATTCGATCACATGCGTAAAATCTTCATAGACAGGGAAGGGATTTTCGTGCGCGTTTGGCATCTTATCGACACCCGCGACAACGACCATATCCTCTGTCTGGCTGATATATGATACGAGCGTTTGCCCGAGGCGGCCGTTTACGCCGCTCAATAATACCTTAATCATGTTTTACCACCTTACCCAATGAGACCATATTGCTGCATAAGCTTGCTGAGCGCTTCGATGTTTGTCTGCGACATTTCCGTAAGCGGCAGGCGAAGCGGCCCCATTTGGAAGCCCATCAGTCGCATAGCCGTTTTGACGGGGATGGGGTTGACTTCCATAAACATTGCGTTTGCAAGCGGATTGATCTCCAGCTGCATATCGCAGGCGGCCTTTGTATCGCCCTCGAGATAGTTTGTGACCATATTGTGCATATATTTGGGCATAATGTTCGCGAGCACGGAAATTACGCCCATACCGCCTAAGGAAAGCAGTGGAACAACGTGGTCGTCATTGCCGCTATAAAGTGCCGCCTTGCCGCCGGTCACACGTGCGACCTCGACGATCTGTGAGATATTGGCGCTGGCCTCCTTGATGCCGACGATCTTGTCGTGACAGCACAATTCCTGATATACCGCAGGGCAGATATTAACACCCGTCCTGCCCGGTACGTTGTACAAAATGATCGGCAGGTCGGTGCAGTCGGCGACCGCGTTAAAATGCGCGATCAAGCCTGCGTTGCTGCATTTGTTGTAATATGGCGTAACAGCGAGAAGCGCGTCCGCGCCAAGATCCTGCGCCATCTTCGCGCTTGTTAACACATGTGCGGTATTGTTGCCGCCTACGCCCGCGATCACAGGAATCCGTCCGTCCGTTTTCTCGACGGAAAACTTGATCACGTCATGCTGTTCTTCCATCGACATGGTGGAAGGTTCTCCCGTCGTGCCACATACGAGCAGTGCGTCGGTATCATTGCTGATCTGGAATTCGATCAGGCGTTCCAGTTCATTGAAATTTACGCCGTTATCCGTAAACGGGGTAGAAAGCGCCACTGCGGATCCTTTAAAAATCGTAGTCATTATAAACTCCTGTTTATTTATTCTGCATATCCATCCAGACCTGCGCAATCTGGACTGCGTTTGTCGCCGCGCCCTTGCGGATGTTGTCCGCAACGACCCACAGGTTTACACCTGAGTCGACAGAACGGTCACGGCGGATGCGTCCTACATATACTTCGTCTTTGCCTGCGATGTCAAGCGGCATCGGGTAGACGCCTTTGCTTTCGCCCTGAACTACATCGTCCATCAGGACAATGCCGGGGAAATCCGCAAGCGCTTTTTTGAGCTCGTCTAAATCGTATTCCTTTTCGAATTCGACATTGATGGATTCGCTGTGACCGTGGAAAACAGGGACGCGAACCGTCGTCGCTGTGATACGCATATCGTCGTTATGAAGGATTTTGCGCGTCTCGTTGACCATCTTCAGTTCTTCCTTCGTATAGTCGTCTTCGTCGAATACATCGATCTGCGGCAGGCAATTCCCGAAAATGGGGAAGGGGAATTTTTTGGGCGCGTCGCCGCTGATGCCGTTTTCAAGATCGCTGTAGCCACTCATGCCAGCGCCGGAAACAGCCTGGTACGTTGAATAAACCACACGCTTGATCTTGTACTTATCATCTAAGGGCTTTAAGGCGACCATTGCCTGGATCGTTGAGCAGTTGGGGTTGGCAATGATGCCGTTGTGCCACTCGATATCTTCCGGGTTTACCTCCGGCACGACAAGCGGAACCTTAGGATCCATACGCCACGCACTGGAGTTGTCGATGACGAGCGCGCCCGCCGCAACAGCACACGGTGCGAATTTTTCGCTGGTACCGCCGCCGGCGGAGAACAGGGCGATATCAATGTTTTTGCCGTCGAAGCACGTTTTGGTGAGTTCCTCGATCGTATATTCTTTACCCATAAACTCAACTTTTTTGCCTGCGCTTCTTGCGCTTGCAAAGAGATAATAATTTTCTACAGGAAGCTTGCGTTCCTCCAAAATTTGCAGGAACTTCCTGCCGACCATACCCGTTGCGCCAACTACGGCAACATTGAACTTTTTCATATGTCTCTCCATTCCCGTATGGGACGTGCCCATACAATACTAAAATTTTCAGCGGGCAGACCCGCGTAAGTTCTTTGTAAAAAAAGAACGGCACACTATACGCGCCGTTTTCTGCATCATTGTTTTGATTCAGTAGCAGCAGCGCAACACCGCATAAGCGGTGACAGTGATACAGCTGTTGACTGTATCCCCAGAAATAAGCGCACGGCGAACGGCTTACTCTTCGGCGTTACGCCCTTTTTCACAAAATGCAACCGCCTCGCCGAAGGCTTATCATCTTGGATACTCATGCTATAACGCTCCTCTGTCTGTTCTGTAACATTATACATCATAGGAAAGAAGGTGTAAATAGTTTATCCGTTAAATACTTGCGAAAGAGAGTGGAACACGGTATTATCATAATAGTAATTTATTATATACGGAACTTTTGGGTTCTGTAGCGATAGGCGAGGTTTATTGTGGAAATAAGGCCCGAAGTAAAGAAATGCTTTGACGAATTGGTCAGGCTGCGCAGGGAGCTGCACCGGATCCCTGAATATTCGTTTGATACATTCGAGACATATCAATACCTGATGGCGTATTTGAACGGGCTAAAGCCGGACGAGTTGACCCCGTGCGCGGGGACGGGCATCAAAGCTGTTTTCATGGCGAAAAACCCGCAAAAAACGATTGCGATCCGCGCGGATATGGACGGGCTGCGCGTGCCGGAAAACACCGGTCTTTCGTATGCGTCTGTACATGAAAATATGATGCATGCGTGCGGGCATGACGGGCATATGGCGATCGCGCTTGTATGCGCCAAGCTTGTAAGCGAGGCAAAGGAACGGTTGAAATATAACTACGTCTTTTTGTTCCAGCCCGCAGAAGAAACGGTGGGCGGGGCGCAGCCGATGATCGATGAAGGCGCGCTTGAGAACCCGAAAGTCGACGAAATATATGGCATACATCTGTGGCCGGACGTACCATTAGGACGCGCCGGAATGAAACCGGGGCCGATCATGGCGCAAATGTGTGACTTCAATGTCGATATTGTGGGAAAGAGCGGACATGGTGCAAAGCCGCAGGATGGGATCGACGCGCTTGTCGCGGCGGCGCAGTTTGTGAGCGCTGCGCAGACGATCGTGTCGCGTAATACTGATCCGTATGAAACGGCGGTACTCACGATCGGTCGCGTGGAAGCGGGGCAAACGCGCAATGTGATCTGTGAAAAGGTGCATCTCGAAGGTACGATGCGCGCATTTGAGCCAGAGGTGATCGATATGATCAAACACAGATTGCATG
>NZ_JAYFPU010000010.1:0-42789 GCF_034927525.1 Christensenella sp. | reverse complement strand
GTTTTTCGCCGTTTTCCTTGCAAAACAGCATAAAATGCTGCTATAATATCTTAATGATGAAAAACGGGTGCTGACGGCATTTTGATACCCCGAAAGCCGTACAGACAAACCCTGTGTTTCATTAAATTTATACTGAGTAGGGTATTCATATATATGAAACTCGAGCGGAGGTAACTATGAAAACAAAAACACGGACACTGACCCTCACGGCGATCCTGGTCGCCATCACACTGCTTTTCGGCTTCACGCCCATCGGCTATATCCAAACGCCGTTTGGGATCGTGATCACGCTGATGTGTCTGCCCGTTATTGTGGGCACGCTGACGCTGGGATGGAAAGCTGGACTGTCGCTGGCAGCGCTGTTTGCGCTCACCAGCATTGCAAAGATACCGACGGATGTATTCGGGCCGACGCTTCTGGCGTATAACCCCGCGATGCTTATGGTCAACATCATCGTGCCGCGGTTGCTCATCCCGTTTGTCGTGGCGTTCGTGTATAAGGCGATGCGTACCCAAAAAGAGGCTGTCAACATCGGTGTTGCGGCTGTCGCGGGTTCGCTGACCAATACAGTACTGTATCTTGGCTTCCTGTACGCATTCTTTTCATCGGTTGTGGCAGGGAGCGTTATTCTATCCGTGGCGCTTCTCAATGGTATCATCGAGGCGGTCGTGGCGGCGCTGCTGTGCGCGCCCATCGTGCGTGCTTTAAAAAAGTCGGTTCCGGCTCTGGGGAGCCTTACGCCGCTTGAGAAAAAGAAGGAGACAACGTAAGCAATGATCTTTGCACTGGATGTAGGCAATACAAATATAAAATGTGGTATGTTTGAAGATAGCGTACTCATCCACTCGTTCCGTATGGCGACGGATATCGAGGCGACGTCCGACCAGTTCGGGATACGTATGATCGATTTTTTCCGTTACTTGGGGCATGTGCCGCGGGATATCGACGGGGTGATCATCTCCTCCGTTATTCCGTCCATCAACTATACACTTGATCATATGGTGCGTGAATATTTCGAAAAAAAGCCGATGTTTGTTGGACCGGGCATAAAAACGGGTATTAATATCAAGTATGATAACCCCAAGGAGCTGGGAACGGACAGGATCGTAAACGCTGTCGGCGCTTACGAGTTGTTTGGCGGGCCGGTAATCACCATCGATTTTGGTACGGCGACGAGTTTTGGTGCGATTTCTGAAAATGGCGATTTCCTCGGCGGGGCGATCTGTCCGGGCATCAAGATCACATCCGAGGCGCTCACCATAAACACGGCAAGATTACCGCGTATCGAGCTGATGCGACCGGATAAGATCATCAACAAATCGACGGTCACAGCCATGCAGGCGGGCATCATATACGGATATGTAGGACAGGTGCAGTACATCGTCGGAAAGATGAAAGCCGAGATGGGCGGCGCAAAGGTCGTGGCGACAGGAGGCTTTTCAGAGCTGATCGCTGCGGAAACGGATTGCATCGACGAAATCATACCAACGCTTACGCTGATTGGTTTGAATAAGATTTATATGAAGAATTGCTGACAAGGAGTAGAAGCGATGAAAGAGGTAAAGGTTGCGATCCTCGGTATGGGGACGGTCGGCGGCGGGATTTATCAGCTGATCGAAAAAGAGCAAAAAAACATTGAACATAAAGAAGGGATCCGTCTTGAGGTCAAAAAGACGCTGGCCTTAAATTATGCAGTCGATGTGCCGGAGGAAAAAAAGGCCAAGGATATCGACGAGATCATAAATGACCCACAGATCACGGTGGTCGCGGAAGTCATGGGCGGGCAGCACCCGTCAAAAGAATTCATTATTGCGGCGCTTGAGAGTGGTAAGACGGTTGTGTCGGCAAATAAGGACATGATCTCGCAAAACTGGCCGGAGCTGGAAGCGGCAGCAAAGAAGGGCAATGCAGGCTTTTATTTTGAAGCGGCCGTGGGCGGCGGTATTCCCATCCTGCGCGCGCTGCAGGATTCGATGCAGGCAAACAGCATAGACAGTATTTACGGCATTGTGAATGGTACGACAAACTATATCCTGACAAAAATGGACGACGAGGGGCGCGACTTTGACGACGTGCTCAAAGAAGCGCAGGCGCTTGGATATGCGGAAGCAAACCCGACAAGCGACGTAGAAGGCTACGACGCGCGTTATAAGCTCTCCATTCTGGCGTCGATGGCGTTTCACGCACGTGTTCCCGTCGATAAGATTTATTGCGAGGGGATTACAAAGATTACGAAGCTGGATATCGAGATCGGGCGCGAGCTTGGTTATGTGGTCAAGCTTCTGGCGATTGGCAAGAAGGCGGCGGACGGCACGATAGAGGTACGCGTACATCCCACGATGATCCTAAAAGATCACGCGCTTGCAAACATTAAAGGCTCTTTCAACGCGATCTTCATCAATGGAAGCGCCGTTGGCGAAATGATGTGGTACGGCAAAGGCGCGGGAGATTTTCCGACAGCCAGCGCGCTCGTTTCGGATATGGTATATTCCACTCACCACGAGCCCAAATATGCGACGTTTGAAAATACGTACGAAGCGGATCAGGTGCGTTTCAACGACGACTGGATCACAGAATATTTCATCCGTACGAATGTGGAAGACAAACCGGGCGTACTAGCAAAGATCGCCGGCATATTGGGCAAGCATGATGTGAGCATCGAAAGCGTGATCCAGAAAGGCGCAAAAGAGGGTGAGAAAGCAGCACCGCTTATCTTAGTAACGCACAAGGCACATGAGAAGGATTTAAACAAGGCGATCGAGGAGATCAAACAACTGGATGCGGTCATAGATGTACCAAGCTGTATCCGTGTTGAAAAATAATCGAATTTAAACGGAGGAAAGAAAAAATGGTAAGGAAAGAACTCATTCATAAGACTTTGGAAAAATGTTGTGACGGTAATGGAGTGGCAAATATCGCTTACTGGCTCTCCGATGAAGAAAACAGCCCGAATTTGAATATGGTGGCGACGCTTTCGATCGCGCCGGGAGATTCCGTAGGAGACCACGTCCACACGGGCGAGGCGGAGCTTTATTTCATCCAGAAGGGTGAGGGAGAATATCATGACAATGGTAAGACCTATACGGTTGTTCCGGGCGACGTGGTGATGTGCTATGACGGAGATTCCCACGGGATCATCAGCACGGGTAGCGAAGACCTTGTATTTCACGCGGTGATCGTCGCCAGCTGAATCGCACAGCGAAAAAATGACTAAAACGACAAGGCGCAGGGAAGTGCGCGAAAACTTTTGCGGTGGGCAGGGGACGGCAGTCCTCGAGCACTGGCTGAGCGACGGGCAACTGTGTCCGCACCTGCGCAAGGCGGCGACGCTGATCCTTGATGCAGGCGTAACGATGGGCACACATGCGCACGAGAGCGAAGCTGAGGTATATCTTGTGTGGCAGGGGTACGGGGAATATGTGGATGACGGTAAGACCGTAAACGTAGGCCCGGGAGATGTGATGGTATGCGGTGACAAACAGTCGCATAGCCTCAAAAATACAGGGAAAGAGCCGCTCGTGATCCATGAAGTGATCATTACCCACTCAAGTAAAAAGGAGACCCAATTATGACATGGCTATGGATATTGATCGGAGTCGTTGCAGCGATTATTGTGATCATTGTGATCTGGTATATCGTATCCTACAACAACTTCATCAAAATGAAGAACAGCATCGAAGAGGCGTTTGCCACCATCGATGTATACCTGAAAAAAAGATTTGACCTGATCCCTAATCTGGTGGAAACGGTCAAAGGATATGCGGAGCACGAAAAAGGGACGCTCGAACAGGTGACTGCGGCGCGTACCAATGTCGCGAATTCCACTACAACCGAGGAACGGCTACAGAACGAGAATATCCTCACGGGTACTTTGCGGAGCCTGTTTGCGGTTGCGGAGGCATATCCTGACTTAAAAGCAAACACCAATTTTTTGGATTTGCAGAACCAGCTGAATATGGTGGAAACGGATATCGCGAACGCGCGTAAATACTATAACGCGAACGTGAGGATGTTTAACACCAAGCTGGAAACGTTCCCCACGAACCTGATTGCGCGCAAATTCAAATTCACGAAACAGCCTATGTTTGAAGTGGAAAATGAGACGGAGCGCGAAAACGTAAAAGTACAGTTCTAAACAGATGAAACGGGGACTGGTATATGCTGTCCCCGTTTTTGCTTTGCAAGAAAAATGGAGAGTAATATGATGAAAAAATGGATTGTCCTGTTTGCGGTCGTACTGGCGATGCTCATCCCGTCATTTGCGTCTGCAGCGGATACGAATCTGGAAATTTTGGATTATAGCAGGGAAATCACTGTCAGGGAAAACAACGTGTATGAAATACGCGATACGATGACGGTAGATTTTATCGCGCAGGGGCAGCATGGACTGCGGGTAGATATCCCGACCCGCAGCGAAGTGGTGCGCATTTCGAACGGACAGAAATATACCAATACGTATAATCTGAAAGTCACGGATATTTATGCGGACGGACAATTCGATACGGAAAAAGAAGGGGATATGATTTCGCTTTATATCGGCGATCCGGACGAGACGGTTTCCGGTGTCCATACCTATGAATATGGCTATACGATGGATGCGGGGGACGACGGCACGACCGCATTCGATGAATTTTATTTCAACCTGATCGATTCCAAGTGGGCGGCGCCTATCAACCACTTTTCCTTCACGATCCATATGCCCAAGGAATTTGACGCGTCCAAGGTCGGTTTTACGACGGGGCAGAAGGGCAATACAGGGTACAATCAGGACGCGGTGAAGTATAAAGTAGACGGCACCACGATTTCGGGAGAGATCACGCAGACGGTAGCGCCGTATGAGAGCTTCACCATTCGCCTCGAGCTGCCGCAGGGATATTATGTAGGAGTAAGAACTGCTGCGGACGGCATCATGCCGTGTATCTATGCTTCGATCGCGATCTTTGCGCTTGTGCTTGTTTTGGTATTCACATCAGGGAAGCGTAAAAAAGAGATCCGCACGGTGGAGTTCAATCCGCCGGAAGGGATGAACTCGGCTGACGTGGGCTTCATCATCGACGGGAGCGTAGAAAGCAGGGATGTGGTTTCCTTGCTCATTTACTGGGCAGATCAGGGAAATATTTCGATCATCCAGGAGGATGAAAAGAAGCTGGCTTTTGAGAAATTGCAGGAATTGCCGGCAACGGCAAACGATTACGAACACATTCTGTTTGATAAGATGTTTGAGGCGGGGAACAAAATCAGTATTACGGATATGCAGTATAAATTCTCGGCGACTGTTACCGCGGCTTCGGCGCGCATCAAAGACAAATACCAGATGCCGGAGAACAGGGTATTTACAAAAAAATCCCTTGGCCTGACGCAGCTTGTGTCCTTGCTTGCGCCACTGCCCGCTGCGATCATGCTGGGAAGCGCGACCTATGCGGAATCGTTTGAACTTTTGCTAGGGATTCTCACGGGTGTGATCGCATGGGTGGTCGGCTGGGCTCTGACTTCTATGCTGTGCTCCAATATGCACAGGCTGAAATCAGAAAAGCTGGCGACAAAAACATCATTGATGATAGGTTGTGTAATAGGGCTGTTGATCTACTTTGCCTTTGTATTTTTGCTCAGCCTCGAGCTGTTCGGTCTTTGGCTGATCGTGCCTGCGGGATGTTCGCTTGTGATGATGCTCCTTGCGCCAACGCTTCGGCGGCGCACCGAAAAGGGCGCACAATGGGCGGGGCGCATTCTCGGGCTAAAGCATTTTATTGAGACGGTGGAGGCGGAAAAGCTAAAAATGCTGGTGGAAAGTGACCCACAGTATTTTTACCACATCCTGCCGTATGCCTATGTGCTGGGGGTAACGGACAAGTGGGCTAAGCAGTTTGAGAGCATCGCGGTCGAGCCGCCAAGCTGGTATTATGGCTATAACGGTTCGTTATTTACAACGATCTGGTTTGCGAGTATGCTCAACAATTCGCTTTATTATACCCAGCAGCAAATGGTGATGACGCAAAATTCCGGAGGCAGCGGCTTTGGCGGAGGGATCGGTGGCGGCGGCGGCTTCGGCGGCGGCGGATTTTCCGGCGGGGGAATCGGCGGCGGTGGCGGTGGTTCGTGGTAAATAGAAAGATTAAAAATAAAACCCATTGGTTGACCAATGGGTTTTTTAATGGACAAAAAAGATGAAATCTAGTAGGCTAAAAGAGAGTCGGCAGTGTCAAGATCCGTGATCAGCACGTTGATCCACTGACCGACCAGAGCGGCATGTATGATGGGAAGCTTCTGTTCTCCCATAGCAAAGCCAATCATCTCACGCGCATTTTTGCGCGTTTTGCGAATATCGCCGGCAATCAGTTTTTCATGTGTGATGTGCTGTATCAGCTCACCATCTTTGTTGAGAAAATGCAGGGCAAAGTCTCCGACTACGCCCATGTCTTCCAACTCGCGAAACTCGCTCCTGGTGATATATTCTCCGTCGCGCAGAACCTTGGAGTGCTTTAGGGAACCCATTGCAACGATCGCAATATCGACATTTTCCGTTTTTGTGATGATGTCGCGTGTGGCAGGGTCGTTCATGATCAGCTCGCGCTCCTGCTTGCCCACAACAAGGGCGGGCGTATGCAGTAGGCGGTATTTTCCATTTAAGGCGGTCGCAAGATTGGCGGCAAGGCGGTTGCTCAGGATGTCGGCGTCGGTGCCGATGCCACCCACAAGGGGGATCACCGTGACATCCGGAAAATTGACCGGGTAATTCTGGTCGAACATCGCAGCGAGCGTCGAACCCCACGCAGTACCGATATAGTCATTTGGTTTCAATATGGAAATCAAGTAATGGGCAGCGGCGCGCGCACACTGTGTGAGCGTTTGCGAACGGTCTGCGCTGCGGATCACTTTTGCATTTTTTAAATGGAATTTTTCGATCAGTTTTTGTTCGACCTCGGCAATGCCTGCGGAGGTAGTCGCAACATCGATCTTTACGATCCCCGAATCTTCCGCACGCTTCAACAATTTTGAGACCCACGGGCGCGAAACGCCCAGCCGTTCGGCAACGTCTTTTTGATGTAAATGATATACATAATATAATTCGGCGGCCAGCGTTACTTTTTCCATGATGTCCGCACCTGAAAATTCAATTTTATTGGAAGACGTTACGTCGTTCATACCCTACCTCAATTTTTTCTTATTATAACATATATTCACAAGTGCCACAATTGGTATTCTTTTCCAAAAAACACGGGAAAAGTAGAGGGGATATGTGAACATAGGATGTTACTTATGTGCTATATAATAACATAAGTAATTGGTAAAGAAAAGCATTGTTTTTGATATATGATAGTAAAACGAAGAAATGTTAAGAAAAAAAGAGAAAAAACAGTATTAAATAAATTTAAAACAAAATTTTAATCTATTAAAATAGAATTTAAGTATTGTAATCCTTTAAAAAAAATATATACTAAAGATAAGCAACTAAGTAACCAAAAGGCACACATGTAACAAGCCGATTGTGCGACAACAGTAACGTGTGTAAAAAACGCACAGTTTTTCAAAATTCAGTATCAGTAAAATATCGTTGGACAATGAATGCCCCGGACGCTATAAACGGTCTTAACTTGCATTGAGGTGGAAAGTGATAGGTAACAAAAAGGCAGCGATCGCATCTGTATATTCTTTGATGTTTGCCTGTGCGGCGGTGCTTGTTATCATCAGTCCGATGCTGGATGAGATCGGAAGCGAATTTTCCCTTACTACGATAGAAATGGGCATGCTGATAGCCTTCCAGTTCATCGGTTTTACGATCTTCACGATCTTGGGCGGGATCATCGCCGACAAGGTGAGTAAAAAAGCGGTTTTGAGCGTTGCGGTGATCGCAAATTGCATTTTGCTTTTTCTGTTTGCCACAGTACAGAGCTTTTCGGAGGTGCTGACGCTCTTGTTCTTCATTGGCGGGGGAACGGGCATCATGGAAAGTATGTCGACCTCTATGGCGGCGGATTTGAACCCTTTAAAAAGGACATTCCATATCAACTTTATTCAAGCGATCTTTGGGGTGGGAGCCTTGATGATGCCGCTTATTACCGGATCGGCGCTTGCAGCCGGCGTATCGTGGAGAAGCATCTATATCGGTGTGGGCATCCTTTATGCGGCGGTAGCGATCTTGTTCTTGCTGGTGAAGGTGCCACAGCCGGAGCAGGCAGGAACGATATCCTTTAAAAGCGTAAGGAGCCTGCTGAAAAACAAGTACTTCGTGATGACCTGTATCTGTTTGTTCTGTTATACGGGTGCGGAGGTAGGCGTGTGGGGGTGGATGTCCACCTTCACCAAAGAGACGATGCACTTTGACGTCTTTGCGTCCAACCTGACAGTAGGCCTTTTCTGGGGAATGATGATCCTGTCGCGTACGCTGTTGTCCTTTGCATCTTCTAAGTGGAGCGCACGTAAAATAGCGATCGTGCTTGCGGCACTCTCCATTCCGGCAACACTCATGGTGGCGATGGCAGCCAGCGAGCCGATGGTGTGGGTATCGATCATCATGATTGGGATATTCTATTCGGCACAATACCCAATGATTTTAGCACATGGAACACAGGACTTAAAGGATTCGACGGGCACGGTGTTCGCGATCGCATTTGCATCGGGCGGGGTAGGGATGTCCGTTGCTCCGTACCTGATGGGCGTGATTGGGGAAGCGGCAGGTTCAAGGGCTTCGCTGCTGCTGCCGGCGGTATTGTTCGGGGTCATCGTACTCGTGCAGGCGGTATTTTACCGGTCGAAAAAACACATGGGAGGGCAGACCATTGCATCAGAGTGAACCAGCCGTAGGAACAGTATTTGATTTGCAGCGTTATTCGATCCATGACGGGAGCGGGATACGTACGATCGTCTTTTTGAAGGGTTGCCCGCTTGTGTGCAGATGGTGCGCAAACCCGGAATCGCAAAAACGGGAACGGGAAATGATGATATCCCGAGGCAAGTGTATTGCGTGCGGGACTTGTGAGGCGGTATGCGCGGAAGATGCGATCAGTATTGGACAAGACGGCATCAGCTATCGTAAAGAAAAATGCGATTATTGCGGTGCGTGTATCGCAAACTGCCGGGCGCAGGGGCTTAAGATTGCGGGAAGCGAGAAGAGCGTCAGCGAGGTCATGGATGAGATTATAAAGGATGAAATTTTCTATATTACTTCAGGGGGAGGGCTTACAGTAAGCGGCGGAGAGCCGCTCTATCAACACAAATTTTTATTGGAACTCTTAAAAGCGGCACAGGAAAGGGGGATACATACGGCAATCGAAACATGCGGCGTTTGTGAGCCGGAAGTCTTTAGAAGGGTGCTCGGGTATGTTGACTTGCTTTTGATGGACTTAAAGCATACGGACAATGAGAAGCACAGGACATGGACAGGCGGAGGAAACGATGCAATTTTGAAAAACTGGGAGTGGGCGGCAAAAAACAAGAAACACATCGTTTGCAGGGTGCCTGTGATCCCCGGTTTTAATGACACGGAGGAAGAAATAAAAGACATTGCAAGGTTTATTTCCGGCATTGGGATAGCAGAGATACACCTGCTGCCATACCATAATCTGGGGGAGAGCAAATATATCGCGCTCGGGAGGCAATATGGTATGCACGATGTAAAGAAGCCGGAAGAAAATGCAATGCGCTCGCTCAGTAAGGCTGCTGCACAATATGTGGATAGTGTGCAGATCGGCGGCTGACAGGCTGGGCGCAGGAGAAGGGGAAAGACCTGCTTGAAAAGACCTGGACAGGGCGAAACGGATCGTCGGACACAGGGCAAATAATTGTTTGACAGGAAGGTTGGATTTATGAATACAAGTAAAGTGGAGAGAGTGCCATTGGCGCAGAAAGCATCCAAAACAAGCATGTTTAAAGGAAATACATTTTTCCTGATCATCGCCGTCGTCGCCATATTGATCGTCGGTGCGATATTAACGGATAGCTTTGTGGATGCGTTCAACTTATCCAGACTGATGCGGCAGATGGGCATTATGGGGTTGATGGCAGTCGGTATGACATACGTCATCATCGGCGGAAACGGAGGCATCGATCTATCGGTTGGTTCTACCTTCGGCATCGCGGCTATGATATCCATCACCATGCAGTATACGGAAGTACAAAACACAGGCGGCGCGCCGTATCCGGGCGTTGAGTCGCCAGTGATACTGATTTTGCTGGCGTGCGCGGCAGCGGGCGTCATTATGGGGCTGATCAACGGCTTTGGCGTAGCGCAGCTCAAGCTATCGCCGTTCATTATGACATTGGCGATGCTCAATATCGGGCGTGGGATCGTGCTTGTTTACAGCAACGGATTCCAGTTCGTAGGCGTTCGTGAGGACTTTAAAAGCGTGGCAAGCGGGTTTGTCGCAGACGTGATACCCTATACCATCATCATTTTTGCGGCGGTGGTCTTGGTATCGTATTTTGTGCTGCACAAAAGCGCCTATGGACGCAAGCTGTTCGCTGTGGGCGCAAACATCAACGCAGCGTCGATATCCGGCGTAAAAACAAAGAAAATCCAGATATCTACATATATTATTTCCGGCGTATGCGCGGCGGTCGCGGGAATGCTGTTCACGTCGTTCACGATGTCGGCAGACCCATACGCGGGCAACGGGTACGAGCTTGACGCGATCAGCGCGGTACTGATCGGCGGAACGCCCATGGCAGGCGGGCAGGGAACGGTGATCGGGACAGTTATGGGGCTGTTGTTCATTACGCTGATCAAAAACCTGCTGACACAGCTCAACATCAACTCCTATATCCAGCAGGTCATTACCGCGTTGCTGATCATGGCGGTGGTATTGATCCAGCAGCGTCAGCTGGCAAATATGGAAAAGAGGGTATGAGCATGGAAAACAACATTGTATTGGAAGTCAAAAACATTACAAAAGAATTTCCCGGCGTAAAAGCCCTCGACAACGTCAGCATGGCGCTGAACAAAGGAGAGGTGCACGCGCTTTTAGGCATGAACGGATCGGGCAAGAGCACGCTTCTTAAGATCATCACGGGCGTATATCAGGCGGACGAGGGAAAAGTGTTCGTAGACGGACAGGAAATGCATTTTGACAGAGTCCTCGAGAGCCGTCACGCAGGCATCAGCATGGTATTTCAGGAGCTGTCTTTGGTACCCGGGCTGACCGTGGCGGAAAACATCTTTATGGGACATATGCCGCAGAAAAATAAGCTGATCAGCTATAAGGAAACGAACAGGCTAGCAAAGGAGCTGCTCACAAGGCTCAACCTTGACATCGATCCTTGCGAAACGGTGGAAAACCTGACGGTGGCACAAAAGCAGATGGTAGAGATTGCAAAAGCGCTTTCTATCGATACAAAGGTGCTGCTGCTTGACGAACCGTCCGCGGTTTTGACGCAGACGGAAACCAAGAGTTTGTTTGAGATTATCGATTCTATCAAAAAGAGCGGCATCACTGTCGTCTATATCTCGCACAGGTTAGAGGAGGTCTTTGAGATCGCGGATACGGTTACCGTTCTAAAAGACGGTGTGCACATCGCGACGCGTCCGATGCAGGGACTCGATTCCGCGGAGCTAATCCGTATGATGATCGGCCGCAGCATGGACAATATGTTCCCCGAGCTGCAGTACAAAAAGACGGACGAGGTCGTGATGAAGGTCGACAGCCTGAGCAACTACAGACTAAAGGATATCTCGTTTAAGCTTCACAAGGGCGAGATGCTGGGCATCTACGGCGTTGTAGGCAGCGGACAGCGGGAGTTTGCGGAAGCGCTTTTCGGTGTGGATACCAAGGATATGCAGATCGAGGGATATGAGATCAATGGAAAACCTGTCAAGGTGAATACCCCGGTGGACGCGGTGAACCTCGGGCTTGCATATATACCGGAGGAAAGAAAACACGACGGCCTGATGCTGCGTCTGAGTGTGAAAAACAATATTTCTATTCCGTTTATCGACAGACTTTCTAACCCGATCAAGCTGGTCGAACGAAAGAAAGAAAAGAAGGTGGTCGGCAAGCTGATCGAAAAGCTGAGCATCAAGACGCCGTCACCCAATGTTCTTGTCAACAACCTATCGGGCGGTAACCAGCAGAAGGTCGTCATTGCAAAATGGCTGGGGCGTGAATCGAACATATTTATCTGTTTTGAACCGACACGCGGCATCGACGTGGAAGCGAAGATGCAGGTCTATGAGGCATTGGAGGAGCTGCGCAGGGGCGGTGATTCTATCATCATCGTATCTTCCGAGTTGACAGAGGTGCTCGGGATGAGCGACAGACTGTATATCATGCGCAAGGGACGCTTCTTAGCGGAGATCAACCGCAGCGAATTCAACGAAGAACGTATTCTGGCAAACGCTGCAGGAGTGGAGGTTTAACATGAAGAGTTTAGTGAAAAACTATCCCGGCATGATCGTGTTCATATTCGTGTTCGTGCTTGGAATATTCGTATCGCCGTCGTTCTTTACCTTAAACAACGTTGCAGACATCCTGCAGCAGACGGCACAAAACGGACTGCTCGCGGCAGGTATGACGCTTGTCATCATCGGCGGGGGCGGAGGCGTTGACCTGTCGGTCGGCTCTAACGTTGCGCTTGGATGTATGGTGGCGGCGATGACGCAGGCCTATGCGGGCTTCCCCACGATCGCTTCCGTATTGCTCGCGGTGGTGGTATGTGCCGCTCTTGGCGCGGGCAACGGGCTGCTGATCACCAAGGGGCATTTACAACCCTTTGTTGCAACGCTGGTCACCATGATGGGAGGCCGCGCCGCGGCATTGCTCATCAACAGCGGACGTCCGGTCAGCTCGGGTATCCCGGAGGCGTTTGGTGCGATCAGCAATACAAAGATCGGCCCGTTCTTCCTGCCTATGTTCATATGGATCATCGCAATCATATTGATCCATATCCTGCTGACGCGAACGAAATACGGACGAGACCTGATTGCCTCGGGCGGCAATGAGGAAGCGGCAAAATATACGGGCATCAACGTAAGCAAGGTACGTTTTCTGGCATATACGATCACCGGCGTCCTTGCGGGCATCTGCGGCGCGCTGCTGTGCAGCAAGTTAAAGATCGGCGAGCCGAGGTCGGGCGAGGGCTATGAGATGCTGGCGATCGCGGCAGTCGTGATGGGCGGCACGTCTATGGACGGCGGACGCGGGAGCGCTCTCGGAACGATGTTCGGCGTGCTGGCACTGGGCGTTATCGCAAACCTGCTCAATGTGGCGAACGTCAACATGTACCTGCAAAAGGTCGTGGAGGGACTGATCGTGTTCGTATCGGTACTGGTACCGGTGATCACGCAGTACTTCAATGAAAGGGCGGCAAGGAAGCACGCCATGGAACGGCTCTAAACAATCAAGTTTTCTACAGGCGAAAGCCTGAATAAAGAAGAAAAAACAGGAGGGAAAACAATGAAAAAAGGGATTATGATCTTGGTAGCTGTACTGCTCGTCGCTGTTCTGGCGGTAGGGTGCGGCGCACCGGCAGCTCCGGCTGCTTCTGAGTCGGCATCAGCTGCGGCTACACAGGAAGCTGCTCCGGCGGAAACAAAAGAGGCTTCGCAGGCTCCGGCTGAGTCGGCATCGGCTCCGGCTGCTGCGGCTGGCGATGTTTCGAGCGAATGGTCGGGACTGCCGGCTGACACGACCCCCATCGATTTTGGCCTCAATGCTGACGAAGTTAAGGCTGGCAACTACACGATCGGTTTTGCGCAGTGCGTAATGGATCATCCGTACAGACTGGATATGGTCGACAGGGCACAGAAATGGTGCGACGAGAACGGCGTAAAGATGGTCATGATGGACGGGGAAGGTGAGCCTTCCAAGGAAGTGTCCAACATCGAAAGCCTGATCGCGCAGAAGGTCGATGCGATCGTGATCAGCTCTCATGGCGGTATCGCGATCTCTCCCGCTTTGCAGCAGGCTGCTGAAGCGAATATCCCGGTCGTACTGATCGACGGCGGCAAACCGTTCGACGACTGGACATATCTCACATGGATGTCCACAGACGACTGGCAGCTCGGCACGATGGCCGGTGAAATGATCGCCAAAGACCTGGGCGGCGAAGGAAAGATCATCCAGCTTGAGGGTACGTCCGGTTCTTCGTGCACGACGGGAAGAAAAGGCGGCGCTGAAGAAGTATTTGCAAAGAACCCGGGTATCGAAATGGTTGCAGACCAGGATTGCAACTGGCTGAGGAACAACGCGATTGACACAGTGACGAACGCGCTGCAGGCGAACCCCGACGTGAAAGCGGTTTATGCGCACAACGACGAGATGGCTCTCGGGGCAATCGAAGCGATCGAAAAAGCGGGAAAAGAGCCGGGTAAGGACATCCTGGTATACTCCGCAGGCGACTATCAGCAGACAGCATTTGACGCGATCAAAGCAGGCAAAATGCAGCTGACACAGATCTACATGAACAACGGCGACTATGCTTGCCAGGCAGCGATCGCAAGCCTGATGGGCAAAGACATTCCGCAGAAGATCAACCTCGGAACAGAGCAGGCGACACAGGAGAATGTCGACACACGTACGGAAATGTATTAAGAACGAACACAACTAACATAAGGGAAAAGGCGGCTGCGTATATGGCGCAGCCGCGGCCTCCCTTAGAACGCCACGTAGGATGGGATTTCTACAAATAAGGAGACTTTATCATGGCAGACGTAGGCAGTTATCAATTGAATTTTAAGAAGAATATCACTCCCAGAGTGGAGAAGCTATATCAGAACGCGATAGACGCGACAGCCTCCGTTTGCGTGGAGCGCGCGCGTTATTTTACGCAGAGCTGGAAGCAGACAGAGGGGCAGCCGGCTGAGATCCGCCGCGCGAAGGCGATCGCAAACGTTCTTGCAAAGATGTCCATTTATATTTTAGACGGAGAACTGATAGTTGGGAATGTGGCCACAAAACCGAGAGCGTCGGTCGTGGATCCGGAATATTCGACGACTATTTTAAATAAAGAATTTCAAGACCCGCAAAAGAATCCGGTAGACAGGCCGTACGACAGGCACGAGATGTCTGACGCGGTGAGAAAAGAGTTGATGGAAGACATCTTCCCTTACTGGGCGGATAAGACCATCGAATATTATGTGATGCGGGAGTTGCCCGAGGAATGTATCAATGCGGCGATCCCCTCCGAAGCGAAGGTACACACGATCCCGCCGGGGACGGAGATACATCTGCGTCACGGAGCGGGACATTTGAATGTCAATTATAAAAAATTCATCGAACGCGGCGCTCGCTCGATCATTGACGAAGCAAAAGAACGCATGGCGGCGCTTGGCGCCGGTGAGCAGGAAAAGAAAAGCTTTTACGACGCGATCGTCATTATTTATGAAGCGGTGATCGCTTTTGCGCACAGGTACGCAGAACTTGCGCAGGAGCAGGCGGAACAAACGGACGACCCGATGCGCAAAAAAGAGCTTATGGAGATCGCGGATATATGCACAAGGATACCGGAATATCCCGCACAGTCACTGCGCGAGGCGATGCAGTCGTTCTGGTTTGCACAGATCGTATTGTTTGGCATCGAGCAGGACGATACGGCAATATCGCCGGGGCGCGTGGATCAATACTTCTATCCTTATTATAAAGCGGACAGGGAAGCGGGACGTATGACGGATGGAGAGGTGCAGGAGCTGATCGAGCTGCTGTTCATCAAATTCTCGCATATGAGCGTGCTTTGGGATTATACGACGGCGCGGTATTACGCGGGATTTTCGCTGACGCAGACGATCATGGTCGGCGGCGTGGACGCGGACGGCATCGACGCAACGAACGAGCTGACGTATATGTTTTTGGAGGCCGAAGCGCAGGTGCCGCTTTATCAGCCGGAATTTGCGGCACGCATCCATAAAAATTCGCCCTTTGAATATTTGAAAAAGCTTGCGGAGGTCAGTAAGTTAGGGCACGGCAAGCCGAAGATGTTTATGGACGAGGTGGGGATTCCGGCTATGCTCAAACGGGGCGCAACCCTAGAAGAAGCACGGGATTTCTGCATCGTGGGATGTGTCGAGCCTTCTACCTCGGGAAATTGCTGCGGGTGGACAAACGCGGTGCAGTTCAACGTGGCAAAGTGCTTGGAGCTTGCCTTAAACGGCGGCGTATGTCTGGTGACGGGAGAACAGATCGGCCCGAAAACGCAGGAGCCGGAAACGTTTGAGAGCATGGAACAGGTAATAGAAGCGTTCCGGCAGCAGCTTGCGTATTTTGTGGGACAGGCAACGACGGCGATCAGCACATACATCAAGTATCATGGAAAGCTGGGACCCAACACGTTTACCTCGTCGCTGCTTGACGGGTGCATGGAAAGCGGGCTGGATATGACGCGCGGCGGCTGTAAGTATAAAGCGGTCGGTGTGAACGGCGTTGCCTTGCCGGACACGGGAGACGCTTTGGCGGCGATCGACCAGGCGGTGTTTGGGGACAAGTTTTGCACGATGCCGCAGCTGATCGATGCGCTGCGCAAGGATTTTGAAGGGTATGACGATTTGCGGCACCAGCTTTTGTACAGCGTGCCCAAATACGGAAACGATATCGATTTTGTAGACAATTATGTCAGAAAAGCCGGCCGGATATGGTGCAAGGAAGTGGAAAAGCACGAAGGGCCGCACGGCGAAAAATATTGGCCGGGTGAATTTACTGTATCCTCCAATGTTCCTCATGGTCTTGCGACAGGCGCGTTGCCGTCCGGCAGGAAGTTGGGAGAACCGCTTGCGAACGGCGGTATCTCTGCGACGAACGGTTCGGACGTCAACGGGCCGACATCGCTGATCAAATCGGCGGCAAAGGTGGACAGTGTGAGCGCGTGCAACGGGACGCTGCTCAATATGCGCTTCTCGCCTTCCGTTCTTAAGGAGGACAGGGATATCGCAAAATTTGCGAATTTCCTGCGGGCGTACTGCCTCGCGGGCGGTTACCACATCCAGTTCAACGTGGTGAGCAGCGACCTTTTGAAAAAGGCGCAGAAAACGCCTGAGAAATACAAAAACCTGCTCATACGTGTGGCAGGATACAGCGCATATTTCACTGAACTGAGCCGAGAGGTACAGGACGACCTCATTGAGCGCACGGTATATGACGAAGTATAAAAAATATATGATATAGCAGCAATGGGCGGCGCTGCCGGCAACCGGCAGAGTGCTCAGGCAGGCAAGAAAGCGAGGAAACATTGATGAAGCACAAGTATGAGAGGACGACTGTGTCGATCACGAAGGTCAGGGATGAAAAGATATATGAGGCAGTCAAGGCGGCTGTCGACCTGGTCGGGGGGATGCAGCGATATGTGAGAAAAGGAGCCGAGGTAATGCTCAAGCCGAATCTGGCGTATCCTTATCCGCCGCCGGCGACGACAGACCCGCGGGTCGTGAAGGCGGTTGTTAAGCTGTGCTTTGAGGCGGGGGCTTCTAAGGTGTATATCGGTGACAGCTCGGCTTATTCCTGCAAGAAGATACTTGGCGTGGGTCGCTGGACAAACTGGGACGTGATCGAAAAGACGGGAATGGCAAAGGTCGCGGAGGAAACGGGCGCGGTCATCGTGGATTTTGATGAGGACGAATTTGTGATGACGCAGATTCCGGACGGCGTGATCCTGCAGGAGGCGCCCATTGCAAAGCGGATGCTGGAGACGGAAGTGATCATCAACATTCCGGCGCTGAAAACGCACTTTGAAACGCTTGTGACGCTGGGCCTTAAGAATTACCATGGCATTTTGCCCGATCATTACAAGGTACAGTGGCACAAGGACGAGATCATGCAGAAGATCATCGATCTGCACAAGGTCGTGAAAACGGACTTGACGATCCTTGACGGCATGGTCGCGATGCAGGGCTTAGGCCCGCGCTGCGGAACGAACGTACAGATGGATTTGATTATGGCTTCGGCGGACATGGTGTCGCTTGACGCGGTCGCGAGCGAGGTTATGGAGATCGGCGCGGACGAGGTGGAATCTATCCGTATCGCGCGGATGCAGGGCATCGGAAACGGTTTTATGGATAACATCGACATTGTGGGCGAAAAGCTTGACGATGTGAAAAAGAAATTTGACCGGCCGGATGTTTCGATCGACGGGATATATCCGGATTTTCAGATCATCAAAGGCGGACCGTGCGTGCATTGCTACGGGCGTACGAAGATCATGTTAGACGATCTGCTGGCGGAAAACTTTCCGGACAATGCGAATGTGACGAATGTATTTGTGGGCATCAACCCCAAGCAGATACCGGTGGAGCAGATCAAGGGAAAGGCACTTTTTATCGGCGACTGTGCGATCAGCACGGCGGCAAACCTGCGCTATGCATTAGGAGACCGCGCGATCTGTGTGGACGGCTGTCCGCCTATTGCGTCTGTGCACCGCGAGCTGGATAAACTGAGAGCAGAGCAGGAGAAGAAAAAATGATTTTAGAGATTGGTAGCATCAATGTAGACTATATCATCCACAATAAACGGCTGCCTGTGCCGGGAGAGACGATCTATGGAAAAGGCGTGACCATCATGGGCGGCGGCAAGGGCGCAAACCAGATCGCAGCTGCGGCGCGCCTGGGCGCAGAGACCGTGCTGTTGAGCAAGATCGGCGGGCTTGACCATTACAACGATACGGTGATGGACGACCTTAGGTGGGCAAACGTCAATACGGATTTCGTGGAGACGGTGCCTGACGTGTACAGCGGTTCCGGGTATGTGCTTGTCAACGAGACGGGACAGAACTCGATCATCATCATACTGGGTGCAAATGGAGAAATCACGCCTGCGTATGTGGACAAAAACAAGGCGTGCATGGACAGGGCAAAAATCTGCATGGTGGAGTTTATGATCCCTATGGAGACGTGCGAGCACGCGATCAGGACGGCGAGAAAGCAGGGCATTGTGACACTGGTGAATCCGGCGCCGTCAAGCCCCATCGACGACAGTTTTTATCCATATATCGACATTATCACCCCCAACGAGATCGAGGCGGCGGACTTTTGCGGGTTTGCGATCACAAACGAGGAGAGCGCTTCTGAGGCGTGCACGTTCTTCCATAATAAGGGCGTGAAAAACGTGATTATCACGATGGGCAGCCGGGGGGCGTTCGTATCAGACGGCAAGGAACGGATGATGGTCAATAGCTATAAGGTGAATGCGCTTGATACGAGTGGCGCGGGAGACTCTTTCAACGGCGGGTTTGCGTATGCGTACTGGCGAGGGTGCGATCTTTTCACGGCGGCGCATTTTGGCAACGCGGTGGCTTCGCTTTCCGTACAGCGTGTGGGCACGATGAAGTCTATGCCTACGCTTGTCGAGACAGAGCAGGTTATGAAGCTCCCAGTACTTTGATCAGAAATATATGGTAGACGGTGGGGAAATCGTGTTACCGGAGGATGAGATAGAAATGGAATTGCGTATTGAAAAACTGAAACAGGAATCTGTCGCTGTGGAGCAGGAGGTCTGCGTGCAGCGTGCGCGGTATCTGACCGAGGCGTATCGCTTACATAAGGCGGATCCAATGATACTGCGGCGGGCAAAGGCGCTGAAAAATGTGCTTAACAAGATGACGCTGTTCATCGAGGACGGACAGCTTTTGGCGGGCAATCAGGCGGGCAAGCTGCGTGCTGCGGCGATTTTTCCGGAGTATTGCGTCAATTGGATATTCGAGGAGATCGACGAGTTGGAAAAACGTCCGGGCGACCGATTTAAGGTTGCGCCTGAGACGAAGGCTGAACTGCTTGAGATCGCGGAATGGTGGAAGGGAAAAACCTTAGAGGACAGGTGTCAGGCCACGTTGCCCCTCGATGTGAAGGACGCGTATAAAGCAAGCGTGCTTTCTGCGAATGGCAACATGACGTCGGGCGACGGACATATTATGCTCGATTTTGAAAAGATACTTAAGATCGGCGCGGCGGGCGTTATTGCGCAGGCAAAGGAAAAACTGGATGCGCTTGATTTGACCGATCCGAAAAACCACCACAAACGTATTTTTTATGAATCGGTGATCGTTGCTTATGAGGGTGTGATCGATTTTGCGCGGCGGTATTCTGCGCTTGCAAAAGAGTTGGCGGAAAAGGAAACGGATATAAAACGCAAGCGGGAGCTTCTCAAAATAGCGGAGGTTTGCGCGTGGGTGCCCGAGAAGGCGGCACGGACGTTTTACGAGGGGCTGCAATCGGTGTGGTTTGTGCATTTGATCTCGCAGATCGAATCGAACGGGCATTCGATGTCGTTTGGACGGCTGGATCAGTACATGTATCCTTATTATAAAGAGGATATCGCGCAGGGCAGGATCACTCCTGAAGAAGTGGTGGAGCTGCTGTCGTGTTTGTGGATCAAGGCGTTCGGCGTTATTAAGATCAGGCCGTGGTCGCACACACGCTTTTCGGGCGGCGGCCCTACATACCAGAACTTGACGCTTGGCGGCATCACACCGTCCGGCAGGAATGCGGTCAACGACCTTACGATGCTGTGCCTAGATAGCGTGGGCAGGACGCAGCTGCCGCAGCCGAACGTATCGGCACGATACAATAAGCTGAACCCGGACGCATACCTTGAAAAATGTATCGAGATCATTAAGCTTGGGTTTGGGATGCCGGCGATGCATTCGGACGAGCTGATGATTGAATCGCTGATGAGCCGCGGTATTACAAGGAACGATGCGAACAATTATGCGATCGTGGGCTGTATCGAGCCCATCATCCCGGGGAAATTCGGTTATCGCTCGGCGGGCATGAGCTTTACGAATTTCTCGAAGATATTGGAGCTTACGCTCAACAAGGGAAAAGACGAGGTGACGGGCATCGTACCGCTTGCGGCGGCAAAGGACCTGGCAACATATAACAGTAAGGACGAGATATTAGCAGAGTTTGCTCGGCAAATGAAGTATTTTGTCAGGCTGCGTGTAACGGGCGAGCATGTCATCGATTATGCGGTAGAGGAGCTTGTACCGGAGGCGTTTTGCTCGGGACTGGTGAGCGATTGTATCGGTCGCGGAAAAACGGCGAAAGAGGGCGGAAGCATATACGATATGGTCACGGGGCCGGAAACAGGTATTGTGAACGCGGCAAACAGCTTAGAAGCGATCGACAAGCTGGTATTTGAGGAAAAGAAGATCAGCGGGGACAAGCTACAGGAAGTATTGAAAAGCAATTTTGAGGGCACGGAGGGCGAGAACGTCCGCCAGATGCTGCTCAATAAGGCGGATAAATTCGGCAACGACGCGGACGACGTGGACGAGCTGGCAAACGAGATATACCAGATATTTATCGACGAGCAGGCGAAGTATAAGACCACGCGTGATGGACGCGGGCCGATCGGCTGTTTAAGCTATCCGTGTACGGCGACGATCTCAGGCAATGTACCGAGCGGCGTTAACGTGATGGCGAGCGCGGAAGGACGGTTTGCAGGAGAGCCGCTTACCGAAGGCTGTTCCCCCTACCACGGGACGGACAAGATCGGGCCGACGGCGGTGCTGAAATCAGTTGCGAAAATGCCTAATTTCCTGATCACGGGGGGGAACCTTCTAAACCTGAAGTTTGCACCGGATGCACTTGCGACGCACGAAGGCGTTCTTAAAATGATGGGGCTTTTGAAAACATTTTTTGACCTGAAAGGCTGGCATGTGCAGTTTAATATCATTTCCTCGGACACGCTAAAGGATGCGCAGAAAAAGCCGGAGGAATACAAGAGTCTGGTGGTGCGTGTGGCGGGGTACAGTGCGTTGTTTAACGACTTAGAGCCCCGGACGCAGGACGACATTATTGAGAGGACAGAACACAATCTATAAGATTGGGAATTGCAGGGTTGGGGATGGAAACGAAAAAGAAGGGTACGGTTTTTGAGATCGAGCGCTTTGCGATCAACGACGGGCCGGGCATACGGACGCTGGTGTTTTTGAAGGGCTGCCCGCTTGCGTGCACATGGTGCAGCAACCCGGAATCGCAGGTCGGCGGGCCGCAGATCATGTGGTGGAAAACGCGGTGCTTAGGCTGCCTGCGGTGTGTGGAGGTTTGTCCGCACGCAGCGATAGCGGCGGGGCCGGGCGGCATTGTGATCGATAAAGAAAGATGTACCTACTGCGGGTTGTGTGCGCAGGGGTGTAACGCGGAAGCGCTTACGATGGTAGGAAAGGTCATGTCTGTTGAGGACGTGATGCGTGAGATCAGCAAGGATGAGGGCTTTTATGAGAACTCCGGAGGGGGCGTGACCTTTTCCGGAGGGGAAGCATTTGCGCAATATCCTTTTTTACTGGAGCTTTGTAAGACAGCGAAAAAAAGAAGATATCATACCTGTATCGAGACCACTGGATATACTGACTGGGAAAAGCTGAAGGCCACGGCAGAGTACATTGATATCTTTTTATATGACCTGAAATGTATGGATGATGAGGTGCACAAAAAGGTGACCGGCGTTTCTAACACGCTGATCCTGGAAAACTATATCCGGTTGAAAAAAACGAACGCAAACATAATCGTCAGGGTACCGGTCATCCCGGGCATCAATGACGATGATGAAAACTTTCGCAAAATGGCAACGTTTCTAGCGAAACACAGCCCGGGGTGCAGGATCGACCTGCTACCTTACCACAGGCTCGGGATATCGAAGTATGAACGCCTGCGCATGGGCTATGAACTGCCGGACTTAGAGCCTCCCCCGGAAAAGAGGATGGATGAAATCAAGGCTTTTTTGGAAAAGGAAGGTTTTGCGGTAGGGATCGGCGGAAAATAGAAAGGGAAATAGGATGGCTGAAAAACTGAAAGTCGGCGTGATCGGATATGGCAAGATGGGCAAGGTGTATGCGGACTGGTTTTCAAGGAATGAAAACTGTGAGGTGTGCGCGGTATACAACCATTCCGCGAAGCGAAAAAGCGAAGCGGCGGCTGAGCATCCGGATGCGGTATTCTATGAGGACTGGCGCGAGATGATCGAGCAGAGCGGCGCGGACATCATCGGCATTTGCAGCCCGACAAGCGAACGGATGGCACAGATGGAGTGTGCGATCCGAAACCACAAGCACGTGATCTGTGAAAAGCCGGTCTGCATGGACATGGACGAGTTAAGCGCGCTTGATCGACTGCTTGAGGGATATGACAAGAAATTCTGCGTGGCCTCTGAGCTGAAATTCCATCCTGTGATCCGCAAGGTAACGGAGCTGCTGCCGCGTATCGGGACGCTGTTTTATATCGATTTCCACTATTCCATGTACCGCACGGAAATCAAATGGAAGCATCTGTACCAGTCGGGAGGCGGCATACTGCGCGAATTGGGGCAACACCTCCTTGATGTGGCGACCATCTGGCTGGGGCAGCCGCAAACGGTCTACGGACGCAATATGATCGTGATGCCTGGGCGCGAGGTGGAGGATGTGACGCTTGACCTGATCACCTATGAGAGCGGCGCTATCGTGAATCTGGTTAGCCACTATTTTGACCGCACGGCAAACACGTACCGCGGTAGCATCTATGGCACGCGCGGGCAGATCGATTTTGAACTGAGCTCGTATGATACGGATGTGCGCCATGTCACGCTGTATGCGGAGGACAGTCCGGCGCAAACAATAGACGTGGCGCTGCCGGAGTCGATCGACAGGATATACCCCGGGCATATGGATTCGTTTGAGACGGAGATCGGGCTGTTTGTGGACGAAATACGCTCGGGCAAACCGTTCACGAACGACCTCGGCAACGAATTTACCAATATGAGCCTCATTGACGGCTCTTATTTATCGGAGCAAAGGAAGCAGCCTGTAAGTCTACCTATCCGCTCTTTTTCCAGCGGGACTCTAAAGGATGTTTACACAAAATTTGAAAGCAAATAAACCGGAACACATTCCGGCATAAGCGAGGAGATATGAATATGAAAAAGTACACGGGGCAGGAAATCAGGGAGCTTTTTGCACGCGCGGACAGCGAAGGCTTTGCGGTACCGATGTTCAATTATTCGGATATGTGGGACTTAAAGGCGATCGTCGCGGCAGCGGAAGAGCTTCGTGCGCCCGTTATGGTGGGGGTAGACCCGCCGGTATTTGAAGATATCGGATATGAGATGTGTGCTGCGATGGTGGACGTTGTCACAAAAGAGGCGAGCGTGCCCATCATCCATCATTTGGATCATTCATCCTCTGTGCAGGAGTGCAAAAAAGCGATCGATTTGGGGGTGTTCTCTGTGATGATGGACTCTTCGCACAAGCCGATCGACGAAAACATTGCCGACGTACGCGCGGTGACCGACTATGCGCGGGAAAAAGGCGCGTATGTGGAGGCAGAGATCGGCAGGATCCGCGGGGAGTCTTCTTATGAGACATCGTATACAGGAGACGATTACCTCTTTATTTTGGATGAGGCGGTGAAACTGGTCAAGGAGGCAAGACCGGATGCACTGGCGATCGGCATCGGCAATGCGCACGGATTTTATGTGGGTAAGCCGGAGCTCAATTTTGACAAGTTGAAGGAAGCCAATGATGCGCTTGACGCATTCCTTGTGCTGCATGGCGGTACGGGCATCCCAGAAGAAGACATTCGTCGCGCGATCAAGGGCGGCATCAATAAGGTGAATGTAGGAACGGCGGTCTATACGGCTTACATGAACGGGGTACGCGATAAGCTGATGGCGGACGGAGAAAACCAGTTCACGCTGGAGGTCATGCCTGTGGGGGTCGAGCGCTGCCGCCAGGCGGTCATGGAATGGATTAAGACGTGCATGGCTGACGGAAAGGCGTAAGGAAAAGGGTGTGCAATGGACCTGTATTTTGATTGTGCGTGGGGGATTAGCGGGGATATGACGATCGCGGCGCTTCTTGATAGCGGCGCCAGCTTTGAGCGGCTTAGCAGGGAGCTGCGGAAATTGTTGCTTGCCGGATATGCGCTGCGCTATACAAAAACAGAAAAGGACGGGATCGTTATGAGCGACTTTGATGTGCTCATCGACCCGGACGCATACGACAACCGTGTACAAAGAAATTATTATGACGTGCGGAAGCTGATCGGGCAAAGCCCGTTTTGTAAAGAAGTCAAGCGGAGGGCGTGCGCAGTTTTGGAGATCGCAGCCGATTCGCAGGCCAAAGCGCACAAAACGACGAAAAGCGGCGTATATTTCCATGAAACGGGCGCGATCGATTCGATCGTAGATATCGTAGGCACGGCGATATGTTTAGAAGACCTTGGTGCGGGACACATTTTTGCTTCACCGCTTACAGAAGGAAAGGGAATGATACGGTACAGGGCCGGGCGCCTCCCGGTGCCTGTGCCTGCAACAAAAAACACACTCCATGACCATCACATCCCGTATGATGTGACGGACGTGGAGCAGGAGCTGATCACACCGACGGGCGCGGCGATCGCCGCGGCGCTTTTTGAAGATTTTTTCCCGAAGCAGCAGCTTAAGGAAAAGGGGTACGGCATTTTAAAGAGTGGAATAGGCGCGGGCAAGCGGGAATACGGAAAAGGCGGATTTTTGCAATGCCATGCGCTGATATAAATATTGAAATTTGTAAGGGAGGTCTAGTATGGACACGAGGGTTCAGGGCTTAAGGGAACTGGCCATGCAGCAAAAGCCTGCTTTGTGCAGCGAGCGTGCGCGGTATTATACGCGTTCGTGGCAGCAGACAGAGGGCAAACCGGTGGCGATCCGCAGGGCGCTTGCTTTAAAGGAAATTCTGGAAAACCAGCATGTGTTTATTGAAAAAGGCGAGCTTATTGTGGGAAACCAGGCGGGGATACCCAATGCGGCGCCTATTTTTCCGGAATATGGGATGGAATGGTTGTTAGGTGAGCTTGGGTGCATGAACGACCGTTTGCTTGACAAGTTTGAGGTGTCCGTAGAAGCGGCACAGGAGCTAAAGCAGCTTGCGCCTTACTGGCAGGGAAAGACGCATTTTGACAAATGCAAGGAAGAACTGTCACTTGTGATGCCGGAGGAATATCAGGATGTGTGGGACGCGGCACACGGGAGCTTTAACGGTACGGTCACGAATTCAGGCAGAATGACGACGGGCGACGGACATGTGATCGCCAATTTTGAAGACACGATCCGCAGGGGTCTGCGCTCGGTGATCGACGAGGCAAAGGGATATATTGCAAAATGTGACGAGGACAGGGGAAAGAGCGAAAACGTCAAGAAGAAAATTTTCTTGAAAAGCGCGGTCATTTCCATGGAAGCGGCGGTTACGTTTGCAAATCGGTACGCAAACGAGGCGGAGCGCATGGCAAATGAAGGGATCATGGACGCGCGGGAAAAGCAGGAGCTGCTTGAAATCGCGCGGGTATGCCGGAAGGCGCCGGAGTTTGGCGCGCAAACGTTCCATGAGGCGCTGCAAAGCTACTGGATGATCCATCTGATCCTGCAGATAGAATCCAACGGGCATTCGATGTCGTTTGGACGGTTTGACCAGTATATGCAGCCATACTATGAAAAGGATGTGCAGGCGGGCAGGCTCACGAGGGAGCAGGCTCTTGTTATGCTGCAATGCTTCTTTCTAAAATGTAACCAGATCAAGAAGATACGCGCGATGAGCCATACGCGCACGATGCATGGATATCCGATGTTCCAGACACTGACCATTGGCGGGCAGAAACGCGACGGAAGCGACGCGGTAAACGACATGAGCTATCTGGTGCTGGAGGCAACGGGCACGGTAAGGATGCAGGAGCCGACGACCATTGCGCGGCTGCATCCGGGCACGCCCAACGAATTTGCTATTCAATGCGCAAAGACCGTCGTTACGCATGGTGGCGGACAGCCGGGGCTTTTTAACGACCAGGTCACCATTCCTATGCTGATGAGCACGGGCGTGACATTAGAAGACGCACGCGACTGGGCGGTGGACGGCTGTTGTGAACCCATCGTGCCCGGCAAGCATAACACGATCAATGGAGGCTGCTGTCACATCAATTTGCTCAAGGTTCTGGAAATGGCGCTTGACGGCGGCAGGAACAGGCATACGGGAACGCGCGTGTTGCCGGAGGAAAAGACGCTTGCCGAAATGAGAAGCTATGAAGAAGTGGAAAAGGCGTATCGCAGACAACTCGAATTTTATGTGTCAATGATACCAATGTTCGACGAGGTAACTTCACGCGCGCATGCGGAGCTGACACCCTGCCCGTTCCTTTCTTCCGTGCTGGATTATCGGCTGGAGATCGGAAAAGACGTCGAAGAAGGCGGCGGCCCGAATTATAACAATACGCTGAGCATCTGCCACGGGGCGATCAACGTAGGGAACGCGCTGTATGCCCTGAAGGAAAAGGTGTTCGAAGAAAAGGTATGTACGCCGGGGGAAATGTATGAGGCGCTTCATGCAAACTGGGAAGGCGAGAAAAACGCGCTGCTCCGCAGGAAGATGCTGGACGCGGATAAATACGGCAACGATGAGGACAGTGTGGATTTGGTGGTGCGCGAGTCGCTTAATTGGTATTTCAACGAGATACGTTCGTATACGCCCGCGCGGGGCGGTACGTATTGCCCATCGCCGCAAACGCTGAGCGCGAATGCCTATAAGGGCGAAGAAATCGGCGCGACGCCGGACGGCCGCTATGCGGGCAGCGTGATGGCGGACAATGTATCACCCGAGGCGGGGACAGACTTGTCTGGCGCAACGGCGGCGCTGAAATCCGTGGCGAAGGTGGATCACATTTTGGCGACAGACGGCACGATCCTCAATATCAAGCTACACCCGACCGCAGTGAGCGGGGAGGAACGGCTGCAAAAGTTTGTATCGCTCGTGCAGACGTATTTCAACCTGCAGGGCTTTCAGGTACAGTTCAACATCGTTGCGGCGGAAACGCTGCGCGCGGCACAGAAAGAACCGGACGAATACAAGGGACTTGTCGTCAAGGTTGCAGGGTACAGCGCATTGTTTGTGAATCTCGATCCGCATTTGCAGGATCAGATCATTGCGCGCACCGAGCATCAAATCTAAGAGGCAGCATTGGGGGACATATGGAGTTTGGATTACAGACGGAGGGAAATGTTTTTAACATAGAGCGGCACGCACTGCATGACGGGCCGGGCATCCGGACGCTGGTGTTCCTTTCCGGATGCCCGATGCGGTGCAGGTGGTGCAGCAACCCGGAATGTATGAGCGGGCAGTCGCTTTATGTCTGGGATAACCAGTGTACGCATTGCGGCGCGTGTATCGCGCACTGCCCAAAACACGCCATTGTTTTTAAAAACGGCAGGGTCGTGACGTTGCGCGAGAAATGTAACCTGTGCGGACAATGCACACAGTATTGCCCGCAGGGCGCACGCGAGATGACGGGTAAAAGGATGTGCGTGGGCGAGGTGCTAGAAATCGTAAAAAAGGATATGCCTTTTTATGTTACGAGTGGCGGGGGCATAACGCTTTCCGGCGGGGAGCCGTTCTTCCAGAAGGAATTCGCGTTCGCGCTGCTTGGCGGGGCAAAAAGTGCTGGTATGCATACGGCAGTGGAGACGTGCGGGGCGGTATCATGGGAAACGCTTGCGGAGGCCAATGAACTGGTAGACCTGTTCTTGTTTGACTTAAAGCATACGGACGCTAAAAAGCACAGGGAATATACGGGGACAGAGCCGGATGGGATCATGGAGAACATAAGGCGCTTGAGCGAAGCGGACGCCAGCATCACGGTGCGTATCCCGGTGATCCCGGCATTCAATGATACAAAAGAGGAGATCGGGAACATTGTTTCGTTTGCCGCAGGCCTGAGAGGCGTAAAGCGGATCGACCTGCTGCCCTTCCATAAGCTGGCGATCTCTAAACACAACGCGCTTGGCAGCGTTTATCCGATGGTGGACGCGCAGCCACTCAGTCAAAAGCAGATAGCAGGGCTTGAACAGGAAGCAAAGAAATATTTTGAAAATGTACACGTAGAGGTCTAATCAGAAAGGATGCGGCAATGAAAAAGGTGGATGTGGTTTCGATTGGGGCGATCAACTGTGATATCATCGCGTTTGTTTCGAAATTTCCGGAGGCGGAGCAGAAGATCAATTCGACGGAGCTTGTAGAACCGAAGGCCTCGGGTGTGGCGCTTGACTGCCTGACGATGATAAACAACCTAGGGCTTTCGTGCGGGCACATCGGCAAGATGGGAGAGGACGAATACGCAGCTTGCGCACAGCGTGACATGAAGGAAAGCGGGATCGATTTTTCTTACAGCAGTGTTGTGAAGGGAGCGCGCAGCTCGCTTGCGTGGGTGATGGTCAACAAAAAAGACGGCGAGCGCTGCCACATCATGCACCCCATGTGCGGGGAGGGAATGATCGGCAGCGAGGATATCCGCGCTGCAAATGAATATATCAAGGGCGCAAAAGCAGTACACATGGAAATGCTGCAGATGCCGATGGGGCCGCTATACGAAGCGGCGGAGCTATGTCGCGAAAACGGAGTGGTCACCTCCATGGATATCGATATCGCGCCGCGTTTTTTGTATGAATACAAGTATGCCGATCCGGCGCTTTTGAAAAAGACGTTTGCGTGCGTAGATATCATCAAGCTGTGTAAGGACGCAGTGCAGGATCTAACGGAGGAAACCGACCTCTTGAAGGCGGCGAGCGACATTGCACAGAAATACGACAATAAGGTGCTGATCGTAACGGACGGCGATAAGGGATGCGTGGTTGCGTGGCGTGAAGGCGATATGGTGCGCAGTGCATTGGTGAGTGGGTTTACCGATACGCCTGTTGTGGACACGACGGGCTCGGGTGATGCGTTTGCGGGAGGATTTTTGTACGGATACTTGAACGGCTATCCGATAGAGAAGGCGGCGCAGCTTGGGAATGCCTGCGGATATTTGAAGGCGCTCAACATCGGCGCGCGCAATATGCCAAAACGTGAAACGGTGGAAGCGTTTTTAAGGAAAAAAGGATGGGATTCGCTGTGAAAAAGCTGGTGATGCGCACCGCTTTGTGATATAATACCAACATAAAGAGAAACAGGGTTTGAGTATGCTGGTAGTGGTGATAGACGGTCAGGGCGGCGGTATGGGAAGAAGCATCGTCGAACGGCTGCGGGCGGAGCTGCCCGATGTTGAGCTGGTCGCAGTGGGCACGAACGCCACGGCGACTGCGAATATGCTAAAGGGCGGACAGGCGCAGGGAGCGACGGGCGAAAACGCGGTGCTCTATAACTGTGCGCGTGCAGACATTGTGATCGGGCCGATCGGTGTGTTTTTTGCAAATGCGATGCTTGGCGAGGTCACACCGCGTATGGCAGAGGCGCTGGCAACCTGTGCGGCGGAGAAGATCGCTATCCCTGTTTCGCGGTGCCACATCAATATTATGGGGCTGAAGGATCATGCGCTGTCGGCGCACATCGCCGAGGCGGTAGAAACGATCAAACAATTAAATAACAGGTCTTAAGCAAGGGGCAGCGGCTTTCAGGAAGGAAGCCGGGACGCGGGAATGCGTCCATTCAAAATCCCGATAGAAAAAATAAGACCGGACAGTGAATACTAAGTCATGAAGAGTTAGCGTTTTTCGAAAAGAAAACAAACGATTCATGGCTTTTTTGTTGGAGCAAATACAGATGGAAGAATGGGAAGAAATCGTAGGCAGGCACAGAAGCGCCTATGAAAAAATGACATTGCAGGACGCGGTGAAGCTTGTTTATCAAAACGAGTTTGGCGCAGAGCACCTGCTTGCGGACGAGGCGGCGGCACACGATATGCTGGCGCATGAATATGATGAAATAGGTGGGCACCGGTGCGAAGCGATGTTTGAACCGATCGGCAACGGCCTGTGCAGGATGCACATGAACGCGGCGGGATTCGATCAGACGGATTTGTTTTTACTGGAAAAACTGTTTTTTCGTACGGCAGGCAAAAAGCGTGGGAGCCGCGCGGCGCTTTTGCGGAAGTTGAAACGGCTGGGGCTGTTCCGTTTTTACGGGATGCACAAAGGGGCGGACGCGGTGAGCGAGCTGGCAGACTATGTGAGGACAGGCGTGCCGAGCATACGTCACAGCAGGGAATTTCGCGAGGCGTACCAGCCGCACTACCGTGTGGTGGAGCAAAAATACGCGGATTGTTATGCTGTGCTTCGGTGGATCGCACAATATAGAGAGAAGGAAAAGTGCGTGATCGCCATTGATGGACGGTGCGGGAGCGGGAAAACGACGCTTGCGCAGCGGATACAGGAGATATTTGGCTGCGGCGTGATACATATGGATGATTTTTTTCTGCCGCAGGACATGCGGACAGAGAAGCGAATGTCAGAGCCGGGCGGGAACGTGCATTACGAACGGGTCAAAGACGAGGTGCTAAAGCCGCTTTGCGCAGGGGTAACCGTGCGCTACCGCCCGTATGACTGTATGGCAGGTGTGCTGGGGGACGCGCGGGAAATACAGGACAGGGATTTGAATATAGTGGAGGGCGCATATGCACTGCACCCCGCGCTGCATGAATATTATACGGACAGCATGGTACTGGACGTGGCAGAAAAGGTGCAAAAAGAGCGGATCGTGCTGCGTGAAGGAAATCTGGGCGCAGGGGTGTTTTTTGAAAAATGGATGCCGCTCGAGCAGCGTTACATTGACGGATGCGGCATATATGAACAGGCCGGAGCGATATTTGAAAGCGGTGCGGACGGCAGCATAAAAAAGATTGCAAAGCAATTGAAATATACAGAAAAAGAGAGGGAGAAAGAGAATGAAGAATGAAACAAAGAAGTTGGTAGCGGCGGCACTGTGCCTCGCGGCGGGGATGCTGCTGCCTATGGTGTTCCATGCGTTTGGCGGTGGAGCGGGGCAGGTGTTTTTGCCCATGCACATTCCGGTACTGGTGTGCGGGCTGATCTGCGGATGGAAATACGGCGGAATATGCGGTTTTATACTGCCGCTGCTGTCATCTTTTGCGACGGGCATGCCGCCGCTTTATCCGATTGGCGTTGTGATGATGTTTGAGCTGTGCGTGTATGGCATCGTGAGTGGACTTTTGTATCGCAAACTGAACGTATATCTGGCGCTTATCGGCGCGATGCTCGCGGGCAGGGTTGTTTCAGGGCTTTTGAACACGATCCTACTGGGAATGGCAGGCACGCCGTACAGCTTTGAGATTTTCCTGACCAATTCGTTTGTGGTCGCGCTGCCGGGTATCATCATCCAGATCATCGTGATCCCGATTTTGGTGATGCTGCTGAAAAAGACAGGTTGGCAGTTTGACAGGGAACCTAAGCTCAAAACCGCGTAGATAGAGAAAACAGAGGGCTTTTCCGAAATTGGGAAAGCCCTTTTTGGATGGGGAAAAACATAGATGGATTACACATATGTGAAAAAAGCTTATGCAAGATTGACAATTTATTAAAATGGGACTATTATTTTGATAAAGCTTGTATCAAAAGGTTTAATTTCCCGTTCAATCGTTTTTTGAGTAATTCAGCGCCGAGATGGCGCTTTTTTTATGCGTTTTTTTAGTGAATGAAAAAGTAATCATTTTCGTTCGCAATGGATTATGAACGTAATATCCGGATGCTTATCACAAAACAATTCGTTTGACGGCGGACAAGAACAGCGAAAGAACGGAGGAAAAACAGATGAATGATACCGATTTTAAAAACAGGGAAGCGATCGATACGGGGGCGGTGTTTGAAGGATGCGCCGTATACCGCAGCGCGCGGCTCGACAGGCTGCGCAGCAGGATTTTTGAGGCGGTGCCGGAAATCGAATCGTCCCGCGCACGGCTGGTGACGCAAAGCTATATGCAGACGGAGGGCGAGCCCGTCGTACTGCGCAGGGCAAAAGCGCTTAAAAACGTGCTTGAAAATTTGGACATCCGTATTTTGGACGGAGAGATGATCGTGGGGGAGATCGGCACGCGCGATCGTTGTGCGCAGGTATATCCGGATTATGCGATCGACTGGTTTGTTGAGGAGCTGGACGGCAAGCCCCACCGCTTTAACGAGCGTCCGGGGGACAAATTCATCATCAGACCAGAAGACGAAAAGGTGATACGAGAGATCGCGCCTTACTGGAAGGGAAAGACGCATAAGGATCATGTGCTTGCGAGGATACCCGGGGCGGCGTGGGAAGCGTACGAGATCGGCATGATCGACACGGATTACCTAATCATCTGTGCGGAGGGGCACGTTACGGTTAACTTAAAAAGGGTGTTAGGAGAGGGGATTGGGAATTTCCGCAGGCGGGCGGAAGCGGCGATCGAAGCGCTTGACCTTTCTGTGCCGGAAAACTTGAATAAACTGCCGTTTTTGCAGTCAGTGCTGATCAACTGCGACAGCATTGAGCTGTTTGCAAAGCGCTATGCCGCGCTGGCGCGGGAAATGGCGGACAAGGAAGCGGATGTGGAGCGCAGGCAGGAGCTGCACAAAATTGCAGACGTATGCGCGCATGTGCCGATGGAACCGGCACGCGACATCCATGAGGCAATCCAGTCGATGTTTTTTGTAAACCTCGTGCTTAATATTGAAGGGAACGGCAGCGCGTTTTCGTTTGGGCGAGTAGATCAGAAGCTCTATCCTTACTATAAAAAAGCGATGGAAGACGGTGTGAGCGAAGACGACATCAAGGAGCTGTTTTCAAACATGATGCTTAAGATGTTCCAGATCACGCGCGTACTTGACTGGCAGAGCACGGCTTCGTTCCGCGGCTATGTGGTGGCGCAGAACATGACGATCGGCGGGCAGGATCGTTTGGGGCGCGACGCGACCAACGAGATGACGTACCTGATTCTGGAATGCCAGGCCATGATGCAGCTCAATAATCCGATGTCGGCAAGATACCACGACCGTGCCTCAAACCGCTATATGAACGCGGTTTTGGACGTCAACAAGCTGGGCGGCGGGCAGCCGGCCTACTACAGCGATGAGAACTATATCTTAGCGCTGGTGAACCGCGGGATCGCTTTGCAGGACGCGTACGATTATTCATGCGTGGGATGCGGCGAGCCGCTTATCGAGGGCAAGCAGAGCAACCGCCCCGACGGGGCGGCGTTCGTCAACATGACAAAAGCGCTGGAGCTGGCGATGAACGGAGGGACAGACCCGCGGACGGGCAAGTGCCCGCATAAGGGGACAGGCGACCTTACGACGTTCGAAAGCTATGACGAGTTGTATGAAGCGTTTAAGGAGCAGATGCGCTATTACATCCGCCAGCACGTGATCTATGATAATACACTCGATTTGGCGACGGAATTCGGCATTGCCGATCCGCTCATGTCTATGCTGATCGACGATTGCATCGAGCGGGGCAAGACGGTCAAGGAGGGCGGCGCAATCTATGATTTTTGCGGCCCGCTTTATATGGGCGTTGCAAACACAGGCAATTCGCTGGCGGCAATCAAAAAGCTGGTTTTTGACGACCGGGTACTCAGCGGTGAAGAGCTGATGCATGCCCTCAAGACAAATTTTGGAGATATGACGAGCGTGCCGAGCGGCGAGGAGATACGGCAGATGCTGCTGCGGGCGCCAAAATACGGCAATGACGACGACTATGTGGACGGCATCATGAGCGATTATTTGAATTTTGTATTTGAAGAGGAAGTGAAATACCATACCACGCGTTATGGACGTGGGCCGATTGGCGGCGTGTGGGTACCTTCGACGAACACGGTTTCATCCAACGTGCCATTAGGGGAGATCGTCGGTGCGACGCCCGACGGGCGCAAGAGCGGAGAACCGCTTGCGGACACGACCTCCCCCATGCACGGGACGGACATCAACGGCCCGACGGCGGCCTTAAAGTCGGTGGGAAAGATACCCAACCTGCTGCTTTCGGGCGGGACGCTTTACAACATGCGCGTTGACCCTAAGACGATCGAAACGCCGGAGGCGCGGGAACGCTTTATCGCCATGCTGCGCACGTATCTGGGAGACTTTAAGGGACAGCACATCCAATTTAACATGATCGACACCAAGGTGCTGCAGGCAGCCAAGGAAAACCCGGAGCAGTACAAAGACCTGATGGTGCGTGTGGCGGGGTACAGCGCGCTGTTTACGGCAATCGACGAGGCGCTGCAGGACGACATCATCGCGCGTACCGTGCACACGATCTAGTGGCGGGGGGCAGGATGATAAAAGGAAAAATATACAATATTGAACGCTATCACATGCACGACGGGTCGGGGATACGCACTATCGTGTTTTTGAAGGGCTGCCCTCTAAGCTGCCCGTGGTGCTGCAATCCGGAATCTCAGTCTATGCAAGACCAGCTGGCGTTCAGCAAACATAAGTGTGTGGGCTGCGGACGGTGTATCGCGGCCTGCCCGCGGGAGGCGATCTCTGCAACAAAGGGCGGAATATTGACGGACAGGGACTTGTGTACAAACTGCGGGGCGTGCGTAAGCAAATGCTTTTATGACGCGCGGACACTGTTTGGACGGGATATGACAGTGGACGAGGTGATGGACGAAATCGCAAAGGACAGGGAGTATTATGTCCGCTCGGAAGGCGGCGTTACCTTTTCCGGCGGTGAAGCGACGATGCAGCCGGATTTTGTGAGGGAGTGCATCAGGCGGTGCAGCTTGGAATTCATCGATACCGCGGTGGAAACGTGCGGCGCGACTTTGTGGGCGCCCTTCTGGCGGGCGCTTGAATATGCGGGAGAGGTATTGTTTGATATCAAAACGCTGAATGAAACACAATTTTGCACATTTTCCGGTTGTTCTGTGGAACGGGTGTTGGAGAACCTGAAAAAATTGCGTGAAAACAATAAAAACGTCAGGTTGCGCTGTCCGATCGTTCCGGGTTTTAACCAGAATAAAGATTTTATTAGACGGGTGATTGCCCTTGCAAAAGAAAACGGCATCAAGCGGATCGACCTGCTGCCCTTTCACCAACTGGGCAGTTATAAATATCAGGCGCTTGATATGGAATATTCGTTGGCAAATTTAAAGACGCTTGACCGCAAGGAATTAGAACCGCTCGCACAGATGGTGCACGAGGCGGGGCTCCTGTGTGTCGTGGGCGGATAAGGGGGATGTTGAATATGGAAAAATGCATTATGAAGCTTGAAAACATCACAAAAAGCTTTTTTGGCAATCAGGTACTGAAAAATGTGGATTTTGATGTGTATGCGGGCAAGGTACATGCATTGGTCGGAGGAAACGGTGCGGGAAAAAGCACGCTGATGAAGATACTTACCGGCGTTTATGCGCGCGACAGTGGCAGCATGACATTCTGTGGGGAGGAAGTGGACTTTAAGAGCTATAAGGACGCTTTTGGGCATGGGATCGCTATGATCTTTCAGGAGATGAGCAGCGTGCTGACGCTTAGCGTCACTGAAAATATCTTTTTGAACAATGAGATACTCAAGCATAAATGTATCCTCAACAAAGAACAGATGCGCAAACGCGCGCTTGAACTGCTTGCGCTGCTTGGCGTGGACATCGACCCGGACGTGACGCTTGGAAAACTGACCGTTGGTGAGCGGCAGATGGTGGAGATCGTGAAGGCGCTCTCGGGCGACGCGCGTATCCTCGTTATGGACGAGCCGACGGCCTCCCTTTCGACCAAAGAGGTGGAAAATCTGTTCGGCATCATTGAAAACTTAAAACAACAGGGAATCGGCATCATCTATATATCGCACCGTATGAACGAAATTATGTCGATCGCGGACAGTGTGACGATATTGCGTGACGGGCAGATCGTGGCGGAGCTTAACAGCGGGGAGCTTTCCATCGAAAAAATGATTACACATATGATGGGCGAGGAAAACAGCACGTCGTTTGAGTGGCATCCGCCGAAAAACGCTGCATTTGACGAAACGATTTTAGAAGTTGATGGACTTCAAGTGGACGGCTGGATCAAGGATATATCCTTTCAGCTGCATAAGGGCGAGGTGATTGGCTTTGCGGGGCTTTTGAGCAGCGGACGCACGGAGATACTGGAAGCGCTTTTTGGCATCCGCAGGACGCAGGAGGGCAAGATCACCGTGCTGGGAGAGGAAAGGCCTGTGAAATCCGTAAAGGACGCTATCAGGGCGGGATTTGGCCTTGTGCCGGAGGACAGGCGCACAAAGGGACTGGTGCTTATGCACTCGGTGAAGGACAACCTGACGCTCCCCGTTTTGGAGAAAATGAAGAAGGGGCCTTTTCTGGATCAGAAAAAGATGGAGCAGGCGACGCGCTACAGCATCGACGAGCTTGCGGTCAAGGCAGATTCGATTGACCAGATGATCCGGCTCTTATCCGGCGGCAACCAGCAAAAGATCGTTGTCTCTAAGTGGCTGCGTTCGGATATGAAGATCATGCTTCTCGATGAACCGACGGCGGGGGTGGATATCAGCTCTAAAAAGGAACTGATTGCGACGATACGCAAATTTACCAACGAGGGGAACGGGGCGATCTTTGTTTCGTCGGAGCTGCAGGAACTGATGGCGGTATGCGACAGAATTTATATCCTGAAAAAGGGCAGGATTATCAATGAGCTAAGACATGAAGAAATAGAGTCAGAGGAGGTACTACAAAATGCAGTCCAGCAGTAGGAGTTTGTTAAAAAAGTTTGATTTACAAAAAGGGATCGTGTATATCGCGATCATCGTAGCGTTTTTGGTCTTTACGATCACGCTTGGGGACACGGGCTTTTTAAAGCCCCTCAATCAGGTGAATATCCTGCGGCAGATGAGTACGATCGGCATTATGTGCTTTGGCATGGTGTTCGTGATCGGCTGCGGGCAGATCGACCTGACGGTGGGCGCGAACGTCGCCATGTCGGGTATTGTTGCGGCGCTCGTTATGCAAAGCGGCGGCAATGCTTTTGTAGCCGTACTGGCGGCGCTTGGGACGGGGGCGCTGATCGGCTTTGTCAACGGTGGGATACTTGTGGGGACAGGGCTGCCCTCGTTTTTGATCACCATCGGCACGATGACGATTTTAAAAGGCCTTTCTCTGTGGCTGGCCAACTCCCAATCGATCCCGATCTATGACAAGACATATTCTGAAGTGTTTGGAAACGGCACGGTGTTCGGCATACCGGTCATGATCGTCTGGTGCATCGTTTGTCTTGTTATCGCATTCATATTATTGAAAAAGATACCCTTTGGGCCGAAGGTATTGGCTGTGGGCGGAAACGAACAGGCTGCACGCTATTCCGGCGTGAACGTAAAGGACATCAAGCTGAAGGTGATGCTTTTGAGCGGGCTGTTCTCGAGCTTTGCGGGCATCCTCTATTCGGCAAGGCTGGAGGCGGCGAACTATGTATACGGCGACGGCGCGGAGATGAACGTCATCGCGGCGGTGGTGCTTGGCGGTACGAGCATGAACGGCGGCGTAGCGACGATCGTGGGAACGTTTATCGGCGCGTGGATGATGGCGATGATCGACAACGGTCTTGTCATTGCGGGGATGTCTGCGTCGCAGCAGATGGTCATTCGCGGGATTGTTGTGATCGCGGCGACCGCTCTTGGAACGATCAGCACGCTGCGTAAGGGAAAAGAATAACAAAGGATTGGCCTTCCGGCTTATGCGGGGGTTGATATAAATAAGAAAAAACAGGAGGAAGAAAATGAAAAAGACAGTGGGACTCATTTTGGCAGTGATGCTCGTTTTGACGTGTATTGCGGGATGTACGGCACCGGCAGCGCAGTCGTCTGCCCCGGCGGAATCGTCCGCGCCGGCAACGGAAGCATCCGCGGCACCGACGGAGGCAGGGACGGAATCGTCCGCACCTGCGCAAAAGGCAAGCATCGACCTGCCGGACATGGAAACGCCCAATGAATGGGTGGTGCGTTTTGACGGTGTGGAGCCTGTAAGCGTGAACGACTTCAAGCTGACAGACGAGCAGGCGGCAAAGATCAAGGAAGGAAAGCTGACGGCGGCGCTTGTCATGCATACGACGGGCGAATCTTATTCCGCGGCGGTGGTAGATGGCGCGACAAAAGCGGCGGAGGAGCTGGGCATCGAGATCGTTGCGCAGACCAATTGCGACTGGAAGGCGGAGCAACAGGCAACGGATCTAGAAAGCGTGCTGGCCTTAAATCCTGATATCGTCATCATCATGCAGGTGGATGTGGAAGCGATGACACAGCAATTAAAGGGTGCGCAGGCAAACGGTACGTCCATGGTTTACTTCGATAACATCAATGCAAACCTCGCAGAAGAAGATTACGTAAGCCTCGTGACGACAAACACCTATGGCGCGGGCATGGAATGTGCAAAGGACATGGCACAGCAGCTTGGCGGAGAGGGCAAAATCGCAATGTTTAGCTGGACTGCTCCCAATCTCGGCAACAAAGCGCGCGACCAAGGCTTCCGCGATTACATTGAAAAGAACTTCCCGAACATCGAGATCGTGACACAGGAAGGATATACAGAAGCGACAGATTGCGCAGCCCTCGCGGACGGTGTGTTTGCGAAGTACCCTGATCTTGACGGCGCGTATGCCCAGTGGGACGTTCCGGCGGAAGGCGTGATATCCTCTGCCAAGAGCGTGGGGCTTGGCGATGATTTTGCCGTGACATGCGTTGACCTTGGATACAACGTGGCAAGGATCATGGCGGAAGGCGGCATGGTAAAGGGCATTGGCGCACAGCAGCCGTACAGCGTAGGGTATCACTGCATGATCGCAGGCGCGCTTGACGCGGTTGATGAAAGCGTTCCCAAGATGGTATTGATCGACCCGATCAATGTGACACAGGAAACACTGGCAGAGTCGTGGCCTGTTATCTATAATCAGGAGCTTCCGAGCGACATTGCTTCTTTGATGAAGTAAGAGGGCAGTACAAACAAAACAGGCGTTTCCGTTGGAACCGCCTGTTTTTTGATGTTTTCATTCGCAGGGAGATGCGTTATAATGAAGCATAAGCTTTGGAAAGGACATGTTATGAACAGGACGGTACTCATAACAGGCGCTTCCCGCGGGATTGGACGCGCGACGGCGCTGGCGTTTGCAAAAGAGGGCTATAACGTACTGATAAATTACCGTACGCACGAACAGGATGCACAAGAGCTGCGAGACGGGCTGCGGGCGCTTGGTGCTTCGGCGGAGATGGTGTATGCTGATGTTTCAAAGCGTGAAGACGTGGACGAGATGTTTGCCTATGCGCGTGAACTGTTTTTTCGTGTGGATGTGCTGGTCAACAATGCGGGCGTCGCCCAGCAGAAGCTGTTTTCGGATATTACGGAGAGCGACTGGGACAGGATGTTTGACATCAACATCAAAGGTATGTTCCATTGTGCGCAGGCGGCGCTTTCCCAGATGGTCAGTGAAAAACGCGGCAAGATCATCAATGTATCTTCTATTTGGGGGATTGCGGGGGCATCGTGCGAGGTGCATTATTCGGCCTCCAAGGCTGCGGTGATCGGTTTTACCAAGGCGCTTGCAAAAGAGGTGGGCCCGTCGGGCATACAGGTCAACTGCGTTGCGCCCGGTGTGGTGGAGACACAAATGAACGCGGCGCTCGACACGGACACAAAGGAGGAGCTGCGGGAAGAAACGCCGCTCGGCTGCATCGGGGAGCCGGACGACATCGCGCAGGCGATCTTGTTTCTGGCGGAGGAGCGGAGCAAATTTATTACGGGGCAGGTATTGAGCCCCAATGGCGGTATCGTGATATAAAGCGCACGTAGTATGGCGCATTTCTGCGCTAGGAAGGTGTGCGTTTATAAAATATAAAATCTTATGGAGGGAAACATCATATGAGAATCGAAACGAAATGCCTGCATGAAGGATGGAAGCCTAAAAACGGGGAGCCGCATGCGCTGCCTATTTACCAATCCACGACCTTTGATTATGATTCGACGGAGCATATCGGCGACTTGTTTGACTTGAAAGCGGCGGGATACTTTTATACGCGCCTTGCGAACCCGACAGTCGGCTATGTGGAAGAAAAGATCGCTGCCTTAGAAGGCGGCGTAGGCGCGATGTGTACCGCGTCCGGACAAAGCGCGAACATGATCGCTATTTTGAACATCATGGACGCGGGCGATCATATGGTGTGTGCCTCTGAAATTTACGGCGGGACGATCAACCTGTTTGGCGTTACGCTCGAAAAGCTGGGCATTGAGACGACGTTTGTTGACCAGAATGCGCCGGATGAGGAAATCGAGAAGGCATTTCGCCCCAATACCAAGCTTGTGTTTGGGGAAACGATCGCCAACCCCGCTATTTCAGTCTTTGACATCGAACGGTTTGCCAAGCTGGCACATGGGCATGGCGTTCCGCTTATTGTGGACAACACGTTTGCAACGCCTATCCTGTGCCGCCCGTTTGAATTCGGCGCGGACATCGTGACGCACTCCACATCCAAATACATGGATGGGCACGCGGTGCAGCTCGGGGGCGTGATCGTTGACAGCGGTAACTTTGACTGGAAGGATTATCCCGGTCTTACACAGCCGGATGAAAGCTATCACGGCACCGTGTATACAGAAACGTTTGGCAAGCTTGCGTACATCACAAAGGCGCGTGTACAGCTGATGCGCGATATTGGTGCAAGCCCCACGGCGCACGCGGCATTTTTACTCAATCTGGGGCTTGAAACACTTGCGCTGCGCATGGAACGGCACACTGCAAACGCGTTTGCCGCCGCGAAGTTTTTGAAATCGCAGGAGCAGGTGCACAGCGTGAGCTATCCCGGCCTTGTGGGCGACAAATACTATGAGCTGGGGCAGAAATACCTGCCGGACGGCGCGAGCGGTGTAATCGCTTTTTCCTTAAAGGGCGGCCGTGACGCGGCAATCAAATTTATGGACAGTCTGGAGATGGCCTCTAATGTGGTACATGTGGCGACCGTGAAAACGTGTGTACTGCATCCGGCGAGCGAAACGCACCGTCAGCTCAATGACGAGCAGCTTGCCGCGGCGGGCATCACGCCGGGTATGATCCGCCTGTCGGTGGGCATCGAAAACATAGAGGATATATTGGACGATTTGAAGCGCGGATTCGCAAGTATCTGACGCAAATACGTACAAAAAGAGGCTTAGCAGCAATGCAAAGCCTTTTTTTGTGCGTCATTTTGGGGAGCAGCGGTACTCTCTGGGGGAGCAACCGATCCGCTCGCGAAAGAGCTTGCTGAAATAGCTGAGGCTATTGAAGCCCGACATGGTCGCGATGGTGCTGACGGGCAGGCCGGTATCTGAAAGAAGGGCGGCGGCGCGCTCTAAACGGTAGGTGATCAGCAAATCGACAGGTGTTGTGCGCAGGACGCGCTGAAAGGAACGGCAGCATTCGCTTTTGCTCAGGTTGATGGCGTTGCTGATGTCGCTTAAGGAAATATCATCGGCATAGTGCTCGTGTATGAAGGCCAGCGCCCGCTTGATGCGCAGGTCGTCGTCTGCGCCCGAACGCGGCGCGGGGGAAGAAGCGTTGAAAACATTTTGCAGGAGCAGCAGCCATATATGGCACAGTGCGTTGCGCATATCGAATTCGAATCCGAAGGAGGGCTTTGACGATACGCTGCTAATATGGTCCAAGTGGCTGAGCGCCTGCTTTTGCCACGCAACGGGTGGACTAAGCTTTGCATATTTGACCGCCGTATCGCCGATGTGGGGAAGCACGTATTTGGTTGACAATAGATCGAACCCGCTGCTCAGAAGGCGGGGGTTGACCGCGACGGTAAACAGGGAGGAAGTGTCCCCGCGCAGCGGACGGATACAGTGCAGTTGGCTGCTATTAATGAACAGACCCTCGCCCTCCTGCAAAACAACGGTCTCTTCCGCTATGGAAAATTCAGTCGCGCCGCGGCTTGCGACAGCGAACTCGATCTCTGCGTGCCAGTGCCACGGGATGCTGCCGCGCTGCCACGGGATATTGCCGCGACGGCAATGCTCGATCTGGTCGAGATAGATGTCGAGGGAAGCGTCCTGATTCAATTTGCACAATGTCTGGTCGCTGGATAAATATGTGATGTGCATAACGATACCTCGCTACGATAGTGACAATTTACGGCAATATATTGATGTACATTTTTGTCTGCCGTTATTATAAT